>JAFNXG010000032.1 GCA_017383505.1 Clostridium sp. | reverse complement strand
ATAGAACCAGAAACTGATAAACCATTAAATGAGTATTTAATTTCTCTATTGTGTAATATAGTAATAGCATCATATAGATCCATATTTTGATATAATCCAATTTCAGATAATTTTATCTTTTCTTCTGGTTTAGTATCATCTTGCTGTGTAGGAACTACAAATGGATAATCAGCAGCATTTGGATTAGCATTTGGTTTTTTGATGAATACTTTTTCTGCAAGAAGATTTGCAGGAGTATTATCATTTGCTAATTTATTATTAGCGCTATTAACAGCAACTTTTACATGTACATCACAAACTGATTTAGGTTCAGTTCCCTCAATAAAGTATTCTGTTTTAACTCTGCTACCTCTTTGGTCATGATAACATAAATCTGTAGGAGATTTACCAGAATCTTTACAAACAGATGCTTTAACAAGACCAGATGGAGCTTCTATATCTTTATATTCTAATCCAGAATGAGCAACTTTCATTACTTTACCAAATAATGAAGCAGCACTACCACTACTACCAGACATTTTTTGAGGTATATCATAACCTATCCATACAGAAGCTGAGTAGTATGGAGTTACTCCTGCAAACCAGAAGTTATCTGAATTATCAGTAGTACCAGTTTTACCAGCAACAGGTATATTACCAAATTGTGCTTTAGATGATGAACCCTTTAATATATCATAAAGTATATATGCTGTTTGTGGAGAGAATAGAACAGTACTTTTATCCTCTTTTTCTAATAAAACATTTCCTCTTGCATCTTCAACTTTAGTATAGAATGTAGGTTTTTGAATAACTCCATTATTTGCTAAAGCACCATAAGCAGAAGCTAATATTGTTGTATTACCACCGTCACGATTTCCAACAGGTTGCTGGAATTGACCAAGAGCTAATGCTGACATTGTGTGTGATTCAGGAGCGTATTTTAAACCAGCTTTTTCACCATATTTAAGAGCTGTATCTAAACCTATCATATCTACTGTTTTTATAGATGTTAAGTTTTTAGAGTAAGTTAAGGCTTCTCTTGCAGTAATAAAGCCAGCCATTGCTCCATTAGCATTTTTAGGATTAACATTACCAAAGTTATATTTTTTTCTTATTTCTTCAGAAACAGAAGTATCATCTAAAGGAGTACCAGCTGTTATAACTTTAGTATCTATTGCTGGACCATATACAGTTAATGGCTTAGTGGTAGAACCTATAGATTTTAAATCAGTATAAGCTCTGTTAAGTGAATTAGCAGGTTGATCACCACGTCCACCAACAATTGCTTTTACTTCACCAGTTTTATAATCTATTATTGTAGCAGCAGCTTGTAGTTTAGGTACACCTAAATCATCAACTGGATCTGATGATGTATTATCAACTTGTAAATTGCTTCTAGTATCTAATATTTCTTGAACTTGATTTTGTAGATTAGTATCTAATGTAGTATAAATTTTTAGACCACCATTAACTAGTAGCTTATCTAATTCTTCATCAGTATACTTGTACTTTTCTTTTAAGTCATTCTTTACTTGATTAACAGTAGGGTATACAAACCACTCTTGATTAACACCATAATCTGTATCAAGTTTAGAGAATTTAAATTCATTTGCTCCAGCTTGTGCATAAGCGGCATCAAATTCTTCTTGGGATATATATCCAAGTTCTAACATTTTACTTAAAACAGTTTGAGTTCTTCTAATATATCCGTTTGGATAGTTAGTAGCTCCAGTATTATAAGCACTATAAGTTGTAGGAGCTTGAGTTATTCCTGCAAGATAAGCACATTCAAGTAAAGTTAAGTCTTTTGCATGCTTTGCAAAGAAATATCTTGCAGCAGCTTCAACACCATAAATATGTCCGCTAAGAGGAATTGTATTTAAGTAAGAGCTTATAATCTCCTCTTTGCTTAATTTTTTATCTAGTTGATAAGCCAATACTATTTCTTTTATTTTTCTGTTAACCCTTTCCAATGGGGTAGATTCGGCAGCGGCTTCTGAAGATAAAATAGTATTTTTAATTAATTGTTGAGTTATTGTAGAAGCACCATGAATACCAGACTGTTTACCTAATATAACCATTACGTCTCTTGCAGCTGCTCCTAAAATTCTTTTAACGTCAATACCGCTATGAGTCATAAAACGTTCATCTTCAATAGAAATATATGCATTAATTAAATTTTGAGGCATTTCCTCATAAGGAATAACATATCGTATTTCTGTAGATGGTAAGTTATCTATAAATTCACCTTGATTATCAAATAACATGGAAGGTTGATTTAAATTATGAATAGCATTTATGTCTAATTCTGGAGTTGTCTTAATAACAGCAACAACATAACCAACACCCACAACCCCGACTAATAATCCTAAAATTAAAATTGTAAGGAAAAAGTATTTAAAAAATTTCTTAATTTTTGATGGCTTCTTCTTAAGTTTTTTATTAACAGCTTTATTGTTTACTGATTTTTCATTTGGACCTTTGGATTTGTTAGAATCTTTAGCCATTTGTTCCTCCTTTTATTTATACTTAATATAATATTCTATTTAATTATAGCATATTAATTATAATAGTGAAATAATAACTAATAAGGTGAGTGTATGAGATATTATACAAATAAACCTAAAAGCTACAGAAATATTAATTTTAATAGAGGTAAACTGCCATTTAAATTAATAGTATTTATTCTAATAATTATTGCCTTTAATTTTATAGTTTATATGTTTGGTAAAAAAATATTACCAACTGTTCTTAATATTGGAGAAATAGAAATTAAGTCAGAAGCTATGAAAATTATGAATGAAGAGAGTTTAAAAGTATATTCGGAGAATTTTAAATATGATGACATAATTAATATAGAAAAAGATGATGATGGTAATATTACAATGATAAGAACAGATACTGTAAAGCAAAATTATTTAGTTTCACAGGTTGTATTACAATGTAATGAAAAGCTATCAGAACTTGAGGATTTAGGGGTTAAGGTTCCTGTTGGATATTTAACTAATAATATTATGTTCTATAATATGGGACCTAAAATAACTGTTAAAATGCAACAAGT
>JAFNXG010000003.1 GCA_017383505.1 Clostridium sp. | reverse complement strand
TGTTCCTGATTTAGTTACTCCACTTAAAGTTACTAATTTATAGGCACCACAAGGCTTTAAGTACTCTACTTTACTTGTATTATCATTTTCATTATCTAACTTTTGCTTATTATAATAATATCCACAACAAGTACAAACTTTACTAACTCCATAAGAGTTATTTTCTATTCTCACTAACCCAGAACAAATCTTACATTTCTCAATATTTAATACGTTATCCATTTTTCCCTCCATATATTTAAAATTATATTATTTATATTATTTATAACTAAAATATATGAAGGTATTTAATAACTATCTAAAGATTTATTTATAAATAAACTTATTATCTATAACATTAATTTCTATTTCTCCACCATTGCTTAGCCTTCCAAATAATATCTCATCAACTAACATAGGTTTAATTTCCTGATTTATTATTCTTATTATTTCCCTTGCTCCATACTCTTGAGATACTCCCTTTTTAGCTACAAAAGAAACACACTCATCACTAAAGCTTAATCTAACATTTTTATTAGCCAATTGCTTACTAAATTTATTTAATTCATTTCTTGCAATATTTAATGCCATTCCTTTATTTAAATGATTAAATACTACAACCTTATCTAATCTATTTCTAAACTCAGGAGTAAAGAACTTTTTAACTTCATCATTTATAGCCTCACCATTAATTATTCTTTCTCCAAATCCTATAACTGATTTTCCTATATTTTTAGCACCTGCATTAGAAGTCATAATTAAAACTACATTTCTAAAATCAGCTTTTCTTCCTTGATTATCACTTAATGTAGCATAATCCATTACTTGAAGTAAAACATTTAATATATCTGGATGTGCCTTTTCAACTTCATCAAGTAATAAAACACAATATGGATTCTTTCTTATCGTATCTGTTAAAAGTCCTCCCTCTTCATATCCAACATATCCTGGAGGAGCCCCTATAAGTTTTGCTGCTGCATGTTTTTCAGCGTATTCACTCATATCAAATCTTATAAGCTTAACACCTAGATTTTCTGCTAAAGTTTTTGACAGTTCTGTTTTACCAACTCCTGTTGGACCTACAAATAATAAAGAGCTAATTGGCTTATTTTCTCCATTTAATCCTGCTCTTGACATCTTAATACATCTGACAACTTCATGAATAGCTTCATCCTGTCCAAATATATTTTTTTCTAAATTACTTTCTAATTCTTTTAGTGATGTAATTTCATCTTTTTCTACTGTATTCTTTGGTATATGACATATCTTTGATATTACATCTTCAATTATTTTTTCATTAATAATTATCCTTTGTGAATCTTTCCTATTCATAGAAATATATGATCCTGCTTCATCTATAATATCTATAGCCTTATCTGGCAAAAATCTATCATTAATATATTTACTACTTAATTCAACAGCTAATTTTATAGCTTCATCAGTGTATTTTACATTATGGTAATTTTCATAATTACTCTTTAAGCCTTCAATAATTTTTATTGTTTCTTCAACTGAAGTTTCTTTAACCTCAATAGTTTGGAATCTTCTAATTAATGCTTTATCTTTTTCAAAATACTTTTTATATTCATCAAAAGTAGTAGCCCCTATAAATTTTATCTTTCCTTCCATTAAATATGGTTTTAAAAGATTAGATGTATCTAGCGATCCACCACCAATAGAACCAGCACCTACTATTGTATGTATCTCATCAATATATACTATTGGATTTTCGTGATTCTTAATCTCATTTAATACCTTTTTTATTCTTTCTTCAAAATCTCCTCTATACTTAGTTCCTGCAAGAGTAGCTCCAATATCTAAAGAAAAAACTTCTGCATTTTTTAATTTTTCTGGTACTTTAGCTTCATTTATAAGTCTAGCTAATCCTAAAGTTATAGCTGTTTTTCCAACACCAGGCTCACCAATATGAATAGGATTATTTTTAGTTCTTCTACAAAGGATTTGTATAGTACGATTTAATATATCTTCTCTTCCTATAAGTGGATCAGTATATTCATTTTTTACATACTCATTTAGATTACTAGTTAACTTTTGTATAAGAGTTTCTTTATTACTTTCTTCCTTTATCTCTTCTACTTCTTCACTATACTCTTCTTCAGAATCTACATAATAAGTATTTTCTACTCCTCCATGACAAAGCTTATATAGTAAATCTGTTTTTTCTATTCCCTGTTCAGCTAAATAATATACAGCATAACTGTGCTCTAACTCATAAATAGATGCTATTATATGCTCTAAAGAAATATTAGTGTTACTTGAATAAATTGCTTGCTCACTTGCTCTTAATATTGTTTGTTGAAAATTATAGCTTTCTTGAATTTTACCACTTTCATCTTTATCAATATGATTATCTAAATACTCTAATAAATTTTCTCTTAAAGCTTCTATATTACCTTCTAATTCTTCTATAACATCGATAAATCTTTCTTCAAATGTTATTGCATATAATAAATGCTCTGCAGTAACAAATTCATGATTATACTTTTTAGCCACTTCATAGGCTTCAACTAAAATATTATTTACTTCTCTTGTTATCTCCATATATTAAGCCTCCTCAATAGTTATATTAAAGGGAAAGCCTTCTTCCTTTGCCATTCCTAATGATATAGCAACTTTTGTGGCTGCAATATCATAAGGATATATTCCAACTATTCCTCTTCCAACCTTATGAACATCCATCATTATTTTATTTGATGTATTTATATCTTTTTTAAAAACTGTAATCAATATATCAACTACAAATTCCATTGTAGTAAAATCATCGTTATGCATTACAACTTTATACTGTCTTGGCTTTTTTACTTTTACCTTTTCCTTATTCACTGTTGCAATCCCATTTTCCATAATATTTCTCCTATAAACTATAAAAATTTCTTTTACTACTATTATATTAATGATGTTAAGTAATATCAATATTATCATTATTGCTACCTATTAACTAAATACTTATATTATATTTTAATAAACTAAATAAAAAGATAGAGTATAGATAAAAGCTCTACTCTATCTTTTTTACATTAATATATTTAATTATTTATCTTGCATCCATTCATAAGTTTTGTAGCTTTTTTTATTATGAGCATGAGCCCCTATTTTTTCTCCATTTTCTATTCCAACTTCTGAATTCCCAGTAGGGTCCATTTTTCTTAATTCAGTTTTAGATTTAGGTCTATCTTTCATTCTATTTTTATTATTATCCATAATACTTTACCTCTTACTATTACTAATAGTTAAATTTACTTTTTACTGCATCAAATACAGGCTTAAAATCCTCTTGATACTTATCAAATAACTTAGTTATTTCTTCTTTAGCCTTAATATACTTAGGGTCATTCTCCTCATTCTTTACTATTCCAGATGATTCTTTATGAAATTTCATAAATATCATAGGATGCTTTTTTGCAAATGTCTCCATTTCATCAATATGCCTCTCTGGCTTTGTTGCATTTTTAATCCATCTGAACATATAATCATAATTATTCATATAATCACTTCACCATTCTTAAATTTTAAAATCTGTTGGATCATATGGTTTTGCTTTTGGCCCATCAAAACATGCTTTTACACTTTCAACTTGTGGATTATGATTTATATTTTTATGTTGATGTTTTGTTTTTTTCATTTTGTTTCCCATACTTATCACCTCACTTATATTTTCTCCCTCTGCCTATCTATTATCCTATTAGATGTTTTCCATTTGTGTTTCTTTTTAGTTTTATTTTCATTTACGAGTATTTTATATAAAAGTAATTAAAAAATATAAATAATAAAACACAGTATATTGAATACTGTGTTTTATTATTTATTCCTACTTATTTTCTTTCTTCCATAATACTTTCTACAAACTTCTAGTGTATAGCCATAATCTATTAATACATATCTATTTTTTATTTTTCCCCAACTTGTAAATTTATATAAATCAGCCCAAACTAAATTATATTTATCATGGATAGCTTTAATAAGCTTATTATTACTTATTTCTTTTTTATCTCCTATATTAAAATATCTTAAAAATTCATCTTGACTATTAAATAAATTTGCTTTTTCCATAATTAAATATCTATAATCTTCTGATACAAAATATACTTTTGCAAGTATATCAGAACTATCCTCACTTGAAATTAAATACTCAACTTCATTTTGAGCAATTCCTTTTATATTTCTTGCAATTTTTATTACAAATCCATTATTTAAATCATATACTCTTCTAGATGAACCAGCACCTATATATCTATATATTCCATATTTTATTCCATATAAAATATTATCAATATCGATATCCATATTGAGCACCTACTCTTTTGTGTAAAATTAGAGCTTTTTATATAATACTCTACATAGCATATTATTCATTTTACAAGTAATAGGTTCTTATTTATTTAACATATTCTAACTAATATCTCTCCCTCTGGCATATTTATAATTCTCTTTCCTCCAATATTAGTTTTTAAATACAGCTTGTTTCTATTATCTTTTACAGCCTGTCCTATTATGATTGAATCTACTCCAATAGGATTTTTTTTCATTATTTTTAATACATTATCTGAATCCTTATCGTCTACAATTACAACTAATTTTCCTTCATTAGCTACAAATAAAGGATCTATGCCTAAAATATCACACATTGCTGCAACCTCTTCTTTTACTGGAATGTTATCTTCTATTATTTCCATACTAATACCACTATGTTTTATAATCTCATTTAATGTTGTAGCAAGTCCTCCTCTAGTTGGATCTCTTAAAACTCTAACATTTTTACTAACAGATAATATATCCTTAATTAAAGTATTTAATAAGCAACAATCACTTTTTAAGTTACTTTCAAAACCTAAATTTTCTCTAGAATTCATAATACACATTCCATGATCTCCTAAAGTCCCGCTTATTATAATTTTATCTCCTTCTTTTACTTTATCTCCACCTAAATAATAGTTTTCATCCTCTATTACTCCTATACCTGTGGTATTTATATAGATTTTATCACAACTGCCCTTTTCAACTACTTTAGTATCTCCTGTAACTATTTTTACTCCTGCTTTAATAGCTGTTTCAGAAATAGATTTTACTATTTTTTCTAAATCTTCTACAGGTAATCCCTCTTCTATTATGAAACCTACTGAAATATATAAAGGCTTTGCACCACTCATACATATATCATTTATAGTTCCACAAACTGATAATTTTCCAATATCTCCACCATTAAAAAATATTGGATTTATTACAAATGAATCAGTTGACATTGCTATTTTCCCACTTATAGTAGGTAATACACTTGAATCATTCTTTTGATTTAAAAATTCATTATTAAAGTACCTATAAAATAAATCATCTATTAATTTATTAGTAGCTTTTCCTCCACTTCCATGTGATAAAGTTATTATATCCATATCCTCTCTTCTCCTTTACATATACTTATAGAATGACGAGCAAGTTCCCTCTTCAGATACCATACAAGCACCAATAGGATTTAATGGTGTGCATATCTTACCAAATAATTTACACTCTGTAGGATTTTTAATTCCCATTAATATCTCCCCACAAGAACAACCATTTTGTATATAACTTTCTTTCATTTTTGTTTTAAATTTATTTAACACATCAAATTCCTTATAATCTTCTTTCAGCTCTAAGCCTGCATTATTTATTTCTCCTAATCCTCTCCATACGCTTTTAGAACCTACAAACACCTTATTTAATACCTTTTTGGCATCTTTATTGCCTTCTTTTTTTACTAATCTATTGTACAAATTTTTTAATCCATACTCGTTTTTTTCTTTCATACCATTTAAGACATATATAGATGCTAAAATATCATTAACTTCAAATCCACATATAACCATAGGAATTTTATAATTATTTGCTATTTCTAAAAATGGATCTTCTCCTATTATAGTTGCAACATTTCCCGGACATAAAAATGCATCCAATTTAACATTAGGATTTAAAATTAAACTTTTCATAGCTTCTGGCATTGTTTTTAAGCTATTTAATATAGAATAATTTTTTATCTTCTGTTCTCTTGCTAATTCTATGCTTAATGCTATAATTGGAGCTGTTGTTTCAAATCCAATTGATAAAAATACAATTTCCTTTGTTGCATTTTCCTTTGCTATTTTTATGTTATCTAATGGAGAATACACAACTCTTATATCACTTCCATTAGCTTTTTCTTTAGCTAAAGAACTTTTGCTTCCTGGTACTCTCATTAAATCTCCAAAAGTAGTTATTATGACATTTTTGTTTTTAGACAAATCTATAGCAGTATCTATATATCCCTGAGGAGTTACACATACTGGACATCCTGGACCATTTATAAGATTAATTTTATTAGTTAACACATTACTCAATCCACTTTTTAATATTACATTTGTATGGGTTCCACAAACCTCCATAATAGAAATATTAAAATTAGTATTAGTATTTATATTATCTATTAACTTTTGCGATATATCTCTATTCTTTAATTCCCTTAGCATTTCCATAAGACTTACACTCCTCTATAGCATTACTTAATTCCTTAAATATATCTAAAGTTTCAATTGCATAGTCTTCATCTATCTTTTGAATTGCACATCCAGCATGTACTAATACATAATCACCGATTTCAGGATTTTCTATAAATGATATATTTACATTTAATTTAACACCATTATAATTTACAGTTGCAGTTTCTTCTGATATCTCTTCAACTTTCGCAGGAATTGCTATACACATTAATATCTCCCCCTTATTACTCTTTTAATAATTCATTTGCAATTATTAATTGCCCCAAGCTTATTCCACTATCATTACATGGAATTATTTTATGAGTTATTATATTAAAATTATATTTATTTAATCCTTTAACAACATTTTTAAATAATATTTCATTTTGAAAAACACCCCCACTAATGGCTATAGTATTAATTGATGTTTTTTCCCTAATATTTATTGCCATCTCTATAGTTGCTTCAACTATTGTGTTATGAAACTTTTTAGCTATAGACCTACTATTTTTATTGTTAATAATGTCATCTACTATACCTTTTATTATATTATCTAACTCTAAAATAAATTTATCTTCATAATTTTTAATTTTGAACTTATAAACTTCTTCGCTATCTTTATCACATATATTCTCAAGGTAAATTGCGGCTTCCCCTTCAAAAGTAATTGGGTTTTTAAATTCTAATATAGCAGACACACCATCAAATAATCTCCCAATACTCGAGGTTCTTGGACAATTTATATTTTTATCAATCATAACTTTTATTACGTTATAATTTTTATCTTTTAAATGTTTAGGAAGAATATTATCTAACTTATCTTTGAATACTTTATATAATAAAGAAATAGCTATCCTCCAAGGCTCTTTAATAGCCTTTTCTCCTCCTGGCAAATGAAAGTATTCTAAATATCCTAATCTCTTAAATTCTTTTCTATTACAAATAATAAATTCCCCACCCCATATACTTCCATCATCACCATATCCAGTTCCATCAAATACAATTCCAATAACATCTTCATTTACACTATTTTCAGCCATGCAACTTACAATATGACTATGATGATGTTGAGTTTCTACTACTTTTAACTTATTATCTATTTTTAATAATGATTTCAAATCAATTTCCTTATATAAAAAATCTGGATGCTTATCATATACTATTACTTCTGGCACAATATTATAAGTTTTATTGAAATGCTTTATATTTTTTTCTAAAGAATTCATTGTCTCAATATTCTTTAAATCGCCTATATATCCACTAATAAACACATCTTTTTCATTACTTATTGAAATTGTATTCTTTAATTCAGCACCTAATGCTAATATATTTTTATGAGTTTTTATTGGTATAGCATATGGTATATATCCTCTTCCTGGTCTTATAACCCTTTCCTCATTAAGAACTAATTTACTTACAGAATCATCAACTCTCATATAAATATCTCTATTGTGCATAAGAAAATAATCTGCAATTCCATTTAACTTATCAAAAGCCTCATCATTTTTATAAATAATTGGTTCTCCACTAACATTTGCACTGGTCATAACTAAACAATCTAACTCATTATCAAATAATAAATAATGTAAAGGTGTATATGGTAACATAACTCCAACTTTATTATTATTAGGTGCTAAATTATATGGAAATATATTTTTATCTATTTTATCTAAAAGTATAATAGGTCTTTTGTTGCTTAATAACAACTTCTCTTCTTGTCTGTTTACTTTACAATACTTCTTAACTGTATCTATATCCTTTGCCATTACAGCTAATGGCTTATTAGGCCTATTTTTTCTTTCTCTCAATAGCTTAATTGCTTCTAAATTTTTACTATTACAAACTAAATTAAATCCACCTATTCCTTTAATGGCAAAGATGTTTCCTTCTTTTATTAACTTTATTACAGTAGCAAATATATCTACCTTATTTATTTCTTTGTTATTTTTATCTATTAAGTATACCTTAGGTCCACATACAGAACAGGCATTAGGCTGTGCATGAAACCTCCTATTTGTTGGATCGCTGTATTCTTCTTTACATAAATTACACATTTCAAATTCATTCATAGTAGTAAACTGTCTATCATATGGCAGTTCTTTTATTATAGAAAACCTTGGTCCACAGTTTGTACAATTAGTAAATGGATATTTATATCTTCTATTATTAACATCATCTATATCCTCTTTACATTTAGAGCATATTGAATAATCTGGTGAAATATATGTTGTT
>JAFNXG010000031.1 GCA_017383505.1 Clostridium sp. | reverse complement strand
AATTGAATTTGCAAATTTAGATGATGGTGATTATACCTTAAGGATAAAAGCTAAGACACGACATGGAGTTGTCGGTGAGGAAAATATAATTAAATTTACTATAAAACCTCCATTTTGGAAAAGTAGTATTGCAATATATTTATATATATTATTAATAATACTGCTTGTAATACAAAATAAATATAAGGTAAGAAAACTAGATAAATTAGTTAATAAAAAAACTAAGGACTTAATAGTCGAGATGAATAGAAATGAAGAATTATTTAACAAAGTGTTGATACTAGAAAAAAATAAAAATAATTACTTTGTTAATTTATCTCATGAACTTAGAACTCCTTTAAATGTTTTAACTAGTATTAATCAATTAATAAAGGATCTTCAAAAAAAAGAATTATCTATACCACCTGAAAAACTATCTTATTATATGGATATAATGGGTAAAAACACTGATAGATTATTAAACTTATATAATGTTATATTTAAACTTACTTTACTTATTTTATTAATGCTATTCTACTCTTAGTACAAAATACACTTAATAAGAAAAATACTAAATAGAATTATTTAATCTATATATTTTACAATATATAATTTTTTGTACAACACTCTTACTTTTTAATAAGTATATATACCATATTCTATTTTTTTTATTTCTTTTATAGATATATTATTTTTTAATTCTAATAAGTTCTTTATATTATTATTTATGTTTAACTTAACATTTTTATTTAGAGATTTATCTAAAAATAATATATTATTAATACCATGTTTTAAGTAAATGCTTTCTTTAGGGGCATATTTATTAAAATACTTCATATATAAATCTCCACCTATAGCATTATTAATAGATCTTACAACTCCAAAGATTTTTAAATCTTCTAAAGCTTTATATCTTAAATAAGCATTTTCAAAATCTAAGCTTATTAAAGACTTTATAAAATACTTTTCAATAGTATTTAATAAATCAATCTCAACAACTAAAAGATTTAAGTTATTAATTGGACACAAATTAAATTTATATATTTGTTTTTTCGATTCTATATTATAAGCTTCTCTAATACCCACTAATCTTAAAATTTTTTCACTATAAAGGCTTCCCATCCCCTTATATCCACAGTTAGTATCAAACCAATACTCATTTGAGTCTTCATCAAACAAAATGAAATTATAATAATTTTTTATACTATTTACTAACTCATAATAATTATGTCCTTCATTACTGAATGCTTTAAATGCCGTTATTTTCTTCATTCTACTTAATATGCTTTTTGCATATTCATAAGATTTATAATACCCATTTTTACCCGACCTATATACCATATTATCACCTATAATTAAATACTAATTTATCTAATATAATTTATTAAATCACTTTACTTTCTATTAAGTATAACTTATTTTACATTACCTTTTTAATTATTTTCCACATTTCATAAATTTGATTTTCTAAGCTTATATCCATCTATCTTAGTATCAATAAATAAAATTACGCTATGAATAAATTAATAAACGTATATATTCATTAGGTAATTTATCACTTATAAATTCATTTAAATCTTTTTCATAAAAAACTCCTATACCATAAGTTTCTTTCAAAATTAGTATTTACAGTAAAGAAGTATACTATTATATTTTATTAGAATTCACTTCTAATTTTCTTAATTTATTATTACTTTATAATATGTAAATGATAATAAAATAGACCTATAGAGTTAACCTAGAAAATAGATTAACTCCACAGGCCTTAAATTTTATTTAAAAATCTCAACTGATCTATCTAATATTTTTGTAAAATAAGCTATAACCATTCCATAGTTAGTTATAGGTACATTTTTTTCTTTACATGCACTTATTTTATTAAGCACACTTTTTCTATTTACCATACATGCACCACAGTGAATTATTAAATCATAGTCTTCAACATTTTCTTTAAAATCATATCCAACCATATATTCAATTTTTAAATCTCCACCAGCTATTTTTCTTAACATATTAGGTATTTTAACTCTACCTATATCCTCATGTGATACATTATGTGAGCAACTTTCACAAATTAATATTCTATCATTTGGTTTTAAAGTATCTAGCTTTTTTGTTCCTTTTAAAAACTCATTAAACTCACCTTTTTGTCTAGCAAATAATATTGAAAAACTAGTAAGCTTTAAGTCTTTAGGTATTATACTTTCAACTTCTTTAAAAGCTTGAGAGTCAGTTATAACTAAATCTACATCCTTTAACTCCTCAAGAGCTTCTTTAAGTTCAGTATCTCTTACAACGTAAGTCTTTATACCATGGTCTAAGCAATCTCTTATAACTTGGACTTGTGGAAGAATTATTCTTCCTTTTGGTGCTTCACTATCAATGGGAACTACTAAAACTACTTTTGAACCATATTCTAATAAGTCACCAACAAGAGGTTTTTCCTCTTCACCATTTTCTAGATGCTTTATTATTTTATTTCTAAGTTCATCAATTCCTTCTTTATCCTTAGCCGATACAAGAACATACGACTTAAAGTTTTTAACTAAAACATCTATTTCTTCTTTATTTACAGTATCTATCTTGTTTATAACTACAACATGGTCTAAATTGTATTTAGCTGCTTCTCTTTTCCAAACCTTATAAGTATCTAAATCAGCATTTCCTGCATCAACTACATATAAAGCAAAATCAAGTCTTCTTAAGAATTCATAACTTTTCTTAATTCTTACTGCTCCAAGTTCAGTTTTATCTTCAAGACCTGCTGTATCAATTAATAATACTGGTCCAAATGGAATAAGTTCCATAGCCTTTTGAACAGGGTCTGTTGTAGTCCCTTCTACATCAGATACAAGTGATATTTCTTGACCTAAAATAACATTCATAAGTGATGATTTACCACTATTTGTATTCCCATATATACCTATATGTTTTCTATTTGAATTTGGAGTAATATTCATACTGTCCTCCTATAAGTAAAAGTCTCTTTCACCCTTTTTCATTTTTTCTAAGCTTGCTTTAGTCATATTTTTTATATCCTCTCTTTGGATATTTTCAACTTCAGCATTTATTACTTCTTGAGCTTTATCATATAGCTCTTTATCACCATAATCTAAAGTAAATTCAAGAAGAGTCATAATTGCATTAGGTTCGCAAACATATTTTATATTTCCTGATTTAGCTAGAGCCATAAATCTGTCCCCAGTTCTACCTTTTCTATAACAAGCCGTACAGTAACTTGGTATATATCCATCCTCTAGCAACTCTTTTAATATTTCTATTGGACTTCTTTCATCATTAGTTTTAAATTGTTTTACTTCTAAACCTTCTTCTCTTTGTTTATATCCCCCAACCCCTGTAGATGAACCAGCAGATATTTGGCTTACACCATATTTAAGTAATTCTCTTCTCATTTCTGGAGTTTCTCTAGTTGAAAGTATAAGACCAGTAAAAGGTACTGCAATTCTTAATATTGCAACTACTTTCTTAAACATTTTATCATCTAATAAATATGGGTAGTTTTCAAGGGTAACTCCCTTAGCTGGCTGAAGTCTTGGCACTGATATAGTGTGGAATCCTACTCCATACTTTTCTTCTAAATGAGCATTATGCATCATAAGACCTAACACTTCAAATCTAGGATCAGCAAGTCCAAATAATACACCTGCTCCCACATCATCTATTCCAGCTTCCATAGCTCTATCAAAAGCAGTTAAATGATATTTATAATCTCCCTTTAAAGATTTTGGATGCATTTTTTCGTAAGATTCTTTATGATATGTTTCTTGGAATAATATATACGTACCTATTCCTTTTTCATGTAATTTTCTATAGTTTTCAACAGTAGTAGCTGCTATATTTACATTAACTCTTCTGATTTCTCCATTTTCATTTTGAGTTTTATATATTGTATCTAAGCACTCTAGAGCATAATCTATAGGAGCATTTACAGGATCTTCACCTAGTTCTAGTGCTAATCTTTTATGTCCCATTTTTTCTAGAATTCTTACTTCTTCTGCAACTTCATCCATAGTTAATTTTCTTCTTGTAAATTTGTTGTCTCTCTTGTAACCACAGTATACACAATTATTTACACAATAATCACTAACATATAAAGGTGCAAATACTACTACTCTTTTTCCGTATATATCTTTTTTTATTTCACCAGCTAATTTGTATATTTCTTCTAAATCACTTTTATCTTCAGCTTGAAGTAATATGGCTATATCTTTATATGATAGACCATCTCTTTTTTTAGCCTTTTCTAGAACTTCTTTAATCTCTTTATTGCTTGGATTCTTAGTTTCTTCTAATATTTTGTATATAAAATCATGATTTATGAACATAACTACTCTCCCTTATCCAAAAATTTACCTTTTATATAAAATTCATTTATTATATAGCTAGTATTCGTGTATCTTACTTTAATATTAATTAAAATCTAAAATTTATTCAAAATCAGGATTATCTCCTCTTGCAACAACTAATTCAAACCCTGATTGTCTTAGCTTTTCTTCTATCTCCTTTCTATATTCTGCATCTTCATCTAATATAAATGCTTTATTATTATATAAAGCATATTTTTTTCTAACTGCCATTGGTGATAAGTTAGGCATTATAACATTTGCTCCTGCTCTTAAACCTTCATTTCTTCCATTACTATCTA
Organism: Clostridium sp.; assembly: GCA_017383505.1. Taxonomy (GTDB): domain Bacteria; phylum Bacillota; class Clostridia; order Clostridiales; family Clostridiaceae; genus Clostridium. The sequence goes on along the minus strand of JAFNXG010000031.1, from coordinate 1,698 downwards.
TACTTGCAAGTGCTGTAGTTGCAGGTAGTAGCACCTTTGGTAGCAATAATCTTGTTATTGCAAGTAAAATTATAGTTTTTTCTGTAGTACCTGCTGTACAATCTCTAAGTGGTGTATCCTTATGAGGAATAAATGGACCTATACCACACATTGCAGGTTCTAATTCTTTTACATATCTTAAATCATTTACTAAATCCTCATTAGTTTGATTTGGTAATCCTACCATGAAGCCTGCTCCAGCTTGGAATCCTATTTCCTTTAAATCTCTCAAACAACGTCTTCTTTCTTCAAATGATTCAGTATTATGTATAGATTCATAAAGACTTCTAGTTGCACTTTCATGTCTAAGTAAAAATCTATCTGCTCCAGCCTCGTATAATTTTTTATAAGACTCGTAACTTCTTTCTCCAATAGATAATGTTAGTGCATTGTTTGGAAACTCTTTTTTTATAGCTTTTATAATCTCAACCATTTTTTCATCTGTATAGAAGGCATCTTCTCCTCCTTGTAAAACAGTTGTCTTATAACCTAATTCATCTCCTCTTCTGACACATTCTAGTATATCATCTATATCTAATCTATATCTTTCTGCATTTTTATTACTTCTTCTAAGTCCACAATATCTACAATCTTTTTTACAGTAACTACTAATCTCTATTAATCCTCTAACGAATACTGTGTTTTTAAAATATCTATATCTTGTTTCATAAGCTTTCTCTATAAGAAATTTTTTACTATTATCATCTATATTATCTAATAAATATAATAATTCTTCTCTTGATGCATCATTTGTATCATATAGCTTTTGTATTATCTCTTTAATATCCACTTTTACAACCTCTATCTTTATATAATAAATTTATTACTTAACTTATTTATCTCTCAAGTAATCTTATGTATTTCACTACTTTTTAATTATAAAACTATTAATATATGTAGTTTTTTTGTATAAATAGGCTGTCCTAAATTTATTTATATTTAAGACAGCCCTAATAAAAAAATATTAACTTCTATAAACTATATTATCTCATCTGAAGATACTTCTTCTTCATTATCAAGTCCTAACATATGTTGTTTTGAACTATATGACGTATGTAAAAGCTCATGTGCTAAATGTGATAATGGCTCTTTATAGAACTCATCATATACAGCTATTATATCTGGATTTTGATAACTGCATTTTATTTTTAATTCTACGTCTTTACCATATAATCCTTCTATACGGCTAAGTCTTATTTTATCATTTATTACTCTTGTAGTTTTAGGCTGTCCACCACCACCAATGCAACCACCTTTACAAGCCATTACTTCAATAAAGTCATATTTAACTTCATTATTTTTTATCTTTTCAATTAATGTTCTTGCATGAGCAGTTCCTTGTACTACAGCTAATTTTAAGCTAACATCACCTATAGTTATAGCAGCTTCTTTTACTCCTTCTAAACCTCTTACTGGTTCAAATTTTAAAAGCTCTTCAGTTGGATCTTGTCCTGTTATTGAGTGATATGCAGTTCTAACAGCTGCTTCTGTAACACCACCACTGTTACCAAATATAACTCCAGCACCACTACCTAAACCTAACATGTTATCAAATTTAGAACCTTCTAAGTTTCCAAAATCTATTCCTTCTTCTTTAATCCACTTAGCTAACTCTTTAGTAGTTATTATAATATCATTATCTCTTAAACCTTCTATATT
>JAFNXG010000030.1 GCA_017383505.1 Clostridium sp. | reverse complement strand
TGTCCTCTTGCTGTAATGTGATATGTAGCTCCCTCATACCATGATCTTTTTTCGCTTGTCATTTCTGCCTCCTTATTGCTTATACCTATAAGGAGTATTCTTGACCTTTATATTTTTTTTCTAAACATAAAACACATACTTATTTGACGAAAAAAATAGTGACAAACTCATGCTTTAACATAAGCTTGCCACTGGAAAATTTTAAAACCCCGGGGGTCCTTGAGGGGGACGAACTCACTCTCTTGGGGTCTTAAAATCCCTGGGAATCAATATCTTATTGAACTTCATATCCCATTTCTCTTTGTAATTTTAACCAAAACGGATAGTCTTCCTTATACCATGTATCTAATTCATATAAATATCTATCAGTATTTTCATTTTCTTTAAATATAATCTTCTTATTCCTACTTACAATCTGTAATTGAATATTCTTTGGTAATTCCTCTATATTTACTAAATCTATAGACCTATTCAATTTTTCTTCTAAAATTCCTTCTATATAAAGTCTATCTTCTAATTCAATATTACCAACTATAGCAATATCTATATCTGATTGTTCTGTAAATCTACTAGTTAAAAAACTTCCGAAAATATAACAAGCATCAATATCATCCCTTGTGAAAATATCATGTATTACTTTTATTATTTCTGTATTATTCATCATATAAAGATAATAAATCCCTTCTATTATTTTTAATATTATCCTTAAGCCTTTTCTCCATAAATAACTTAAAATTTTCTAAAATACTTTTATTATTTTTATATAACTTTACCAATTCTTTTGTAGTAGGTTTCTTATATTGATGAGCAAATGTATTTCTAATATTTAATGTTTTATTATAAAACTCATAAAAGTCTTCTGGAATTATTTTTAGTTTATATGCATTTAAAATGTACTCTCTTAGCTTATTATCTGTTACTGCCACTCCAACAGAGCTCAATGAAAATGCCAAATAATCTTCAAAAATAGTATACATCTCTTTCATGTTATTTCTAAAAGAATTAGATACTTGCTTATAAAACTTGTCATCTTCCTTTAATGTATCATATAAACAGCAATCTTCTTCTAAATCATTTAATATCTCAATATAATTATTTACTATATTTTGAAATCTCATTGAGTTAATACGTATCATCATTATAATCACTTCCTAGCTTGATATATTTTCCTATATATCATTATTATATACCTTGAGTGTGAATATATAAATAGAATTCACATATTAAATCTTCATTTAACTAAAAAAATAGTGACAATCTTATGCTTTTACATAAGCTTGTCACTGGAAAATTTTAAAACCCCCGGGGGTCCTTGAGAGGGACACTCTTTTATTCCTCTACTATTAATTCAACCTCTGATAAATCAATCTCTAATTCTTCAAATCTTGTAGATGTAAACTTATCATTTAACGTACAACTATTCTTTAATTCATATTTATTATCAATTAACATGTAAATCCATACTTTTTTACTCATTGGTGATATGATCCAATATTCAGGCACACCATACTTTTCATATAAATCCTTTTTCACAATCAAATCATCATCAGCATTAGATGGACTTAATACCTCTACAACTAATTGTGGGATACCTATATAACCCCTATAGAAAATTTGATTTTTATCACAATAAACAGCAACATCGGGAGCAACTTCTGCTTTTTTAGATTTTACTAATAAATCAATTTTATTCTTGTCATTCTTTATTTCTATAGGATCATCCTTTGTTAAAAACAGTGCAGCTTCGATTGAAACATTACACCTTTTCTTAAAATATTGCTTAAGCTGCATATATATCTCCCCTTGCAACTCTATATGGTTATATCTAGGTCTTGGAGACATAAATTTTATATTATTAATCCACTCTTCCTTCTGCAAAAAATCTTCCTTTATATCTACTCCCATTTATTTTACCTCTCTTATCAATATAATTATTGTATATTTTAATTATATCCCACATTAAATATGTTATAAATAAAAAAATCAATTAACAAAAAACAGTGACAAACTCATGACTTTTACATAAGCTTGCCACTGGAAAATTTTTAAACCCCCGGGGGTCCTTGAGAGGGACGAAGTCACTCTCTTGCTTTAAAACCCTCGGGGCCTTGAGACTACTCTTGCTCTTTAATCTAAAATTTCTTTAACTTTCTCTTCTGATATCTTACATATTTTTGATATATTACCTATTGTTTCTCCTTGGCTAGCTAATTTAAATACCTTTTTAGTAAGATTAATTCCTTCTTCTATTCCCTCTCCTCTTCCCTTTTCTATTCCTCTTTTTTCTACTTCGGGGTCATATAATGTTTTAGTCATTGTAGTCACCTCATTTTCTATATTTTCATCATTCATATAATTTCTATTTAAATATTCTATTAGATTTTGTATAGCTAATAGCATCTTATGAAAATCTTCACCTAATATTTCATCAGCTTCAAATAATATTGCTGATTGTTTAGCTAATTTACCAGCAAGTTCTTTAGCATTATTAGATAATTCTTTTATTCTATTTAAATCCTTCTTATTATGTGCCTTTTCTAACTCTTTTCTTAACTTAAAAAGCTGTAATGGTATTAGGGGATACATCTTCTTTTCTCTAAGTTGTTCATCACTGTATTCCCAATATTTCATTACATCTACTGTATAAATAATCTCCTTCTCATCTGGAAATATTATTTTTAAT
>JAFNXG010000029.1 GCA_017383505.1 Clostridium sp. | reverse complement strand
TCTACTACTCTAATAGGTCGTTCTAATTCACCCATATGCGCTATACTATCTTCTGTAAATACAGCCATATTAAAAGAAGTAATTATCTCTGTTAATCCATGATTTATCTCTGAATCTATATGATATGGTCGTCCACTCAACACTATACCTTTAATATTATTTTCTTCTATAAACTTTAAAGTTTCCTCCCCTTTTTTTCTTATATCATTTATAAAATTTTCTCTCTCTACAAATGCTTTATCTACAGCTTCTTTAGCTTCTAATAATGTTACATTATACTCTTTAAAAACTTCATAAATCCTTTTATATAGCCTCTCCTTACTACTAAGAGATAAAAATGGTGAAATATATTTTATATTTTTCAAACCTAATTCATCTATATTATTTTTTATAACTTCAGGATAAGATGTAACTACAGGACAATTATAGTGATTATTAGCCTTTTTATCTTCCTTATATTCATATGGTACACAAGGATAAAATATAGTTTTTATTCCTTTATTTATTAATGACATTATATGACCATGAGTTAATTTTGCCGGATAACATACTGATTCAGATGGTATTGTTTCTATTCCTAAATCATATATTTTTTTACTTGAAAAAGGTGAAAGTACAACTCTAAATTTTAATTCTGTCAACAAAGTAAACCAAAAAGGATAATTTTCATATATATTCAATACTCTTGGTATTCCTATTTCACCCCTTGTTGCTTCTTCTTTATCTAAAGGTTTATACTTAAATAATCTATTTAATTTATACTTATATAAATTGGGTATATTTAACTTTTTCTTAGCAATTCCTAATGGTCTCTCACACCTATTCCCAGTAATATACTTTTCATTATTATCAAATTTATTTATAGTTAATAAACAGTTATTTCCACATCCTCCACATCTAGATATATCTGTTTTTATTTTAAAAGCATTTAGGTTTTCTTCAGATATTATTTTAGATACTTCTCCTTCCATATAATTTTCTTTACTTATTAAGGCTGCTCCATAGGCTCCCATTAATCCTGCTATGTCTGGCCTTATAACCTTTGCTCCTGTAACTTTTTCAAAACTCCTTAATACGCCATCATTATAAAAAGTTCCACCTTGAACTATTATATTTCTTCCTAACTCTTCAAAACTCCTTATTTTTATAACTTTATATAATGCATTTTTTATAACTGAATAGCAAAGCCCTGCTGATATATCACCAATACTTGCCCCCTCTTTTTGCACCTGTTTTACCTTAGAATTCATAAATACTGTACATCTTGATCCTAAATCTACAGGTTTTTTAGCCTTGAGTGCAAATTTTACAAACTCATTTATAGAAATATTTAATGATTTACTAAATCCTTCTATAAATGATCCACATCCAGATGAACAAGCCTCATTCAATAGAATATTATTTATTGTTCCATCTTTAATCATTAAAGCTTTCATATCTTGCCCACCAATATCTAAAATAAAGTCTACGTTAGGCATAAACTCTTTTGCCCCTTTAAAATGACAAATCGTTTCTATTTCGCCTATATCTATTCCTAGTGCTGATTTTATTAATCCTTCGCCATATCCAGTTACTGTAGTTTTACCTATAGTTATGTCATTATTTAGTTTCTTATATAAGTTCTTTATTATATCTACTGTTTTATTTAATGGACTTCCTTCATTATTACCATATACAGAATATAACACTTCATTTTCTTCACCAATTACAACCATTTTAGTTGTTGTGGACCCTGCATCTATCCCTATAAATACTTTTCCTTTATAGCTTGCTAATTCCCCTCTTTTTGCTCTACTATTGGAATGCCTATTAATAAACTCTAAATATTCATCTTCATTTTTAAAAAGAGGTTCTAAGGTTTCTTTAATAATATCCTTATCTTCAATATTTTTAAGCTTATCTACTAATTCTATTAAGGTTGTCTTCTTTAGATTTTCTGATAATATAGCCGCACCAATTGCTACATATAATTGTGAATTTTTAGGTATAATATATTCTCCCTCTTTTAGGTTTAGAGTTTCTATAAATCTTTTTGTAAGTCCATCAAGAAAATGTAATGGTCCCCCTAAAAAGGCAACATTTCCTCTTATGGGCTTTCCACAAGCTAGTCCACTTATAGTTTGATTTACTACTGCTTGAAAAATTGATGCTGCAATATCTTCTTTTTTAGCTCCTTCATTTATAAGTGGTTGAATATCTGTTTTAGCAAATACTCCACATCTTGATGCAATGGGATATATAATAGTTGCATCTCTAGATAAATCATTTAACCCTTTAGCATCTGTATTTAATAATATTGCCATTTGGTCAATAAATGCTCCTGTTCCACCAGCACAAGTTCCATTCATTCTTTGATCAATACTGCCATTTAAGTAAGTAATTTTAGCATCTTCTCCACCTAATTCAATTACAACATCAGTTTTATGTATAAATTCTTCTACTGCTTTAGTACATGCTATAACTTCTTGCTCAAATCTAGCATTTAGCCACTCTGCTACTGCAATTCCACCTGAACCAGTAACTACTACGCTCAATGTTTCATTTCCTATATCTTCGATACAATTCTCCAAAACTTCATTTAACGTAGTTTTAATATCAGAAAAATGTCGTTTATAATTGCTATAAACAATTTTATTATAATGATTTAAAATTACTACTTTTACTGTTGTTGAACCTACATCTATTCCTAACTTAAACCCTTTCATATCTATCACCAACCTTAACACTATATTTAACTATATTATAACATATTAAAAAATATTTACCATTTATTCAAATTGTTGATTTTTTCCTTTTGTATAATATTATATTTTATAGACAATAATTAAAATATGTAGAACTACTTAGGAGGGTATTATGAGTTATTTTAATGAAGGAAATAAATATTATAATAACAAGGACTATTCAAGAGCAATTGAAAATTATATAGAATCTGTTGAAGCAGGTGAAAACGAAAGTTGTGCTTATTATAATGCAGGTGTATGTTATATAAAGCTTAAAGACTTTAACTCTGCTATAGCTATGCTAAGAAAGGCCTTAGCTATTCAAAAAGAAAGTAAGTATTATTTTAATTTAGCTTATTGTTATGCTATGCTTGAGAAAAGTAATAAAGCTTTAATATATTTTAATAGAGCCTGGGCATTAGATGCTTCAGATAAAGACTGTGAAAAAGCTATAAATTTAATAATATCTAAAAATAAAAAAGCGCTGTAAAAGCGCTTTTTTTTACCATTCACCTGCAATACTCTCAGTAATATGGTCTTCATAAAAATCATCATTGTTGAAGTAATCACCAGCTAGATAAAAAGTTGTATCTACTGGTACCCATTTTTCAATTTCACTTATATATACTTCATTCCACGAATGTGGGCCATATTGTATTCCATCATAAGCAGTTCCTATTAATAATCTAACCTTTAACCCAACAGCTCTTGCCATAGCCACATAAAGACATGAATAATCAAAACATATCCCACTTCTATTTTCGAATGCTGTTATTGCTCCGCTATTTTCGATATTTTCATTATTTAAAGCCTTTTTAGCTCTTTCATAATCATAATCTAAATTGTTTCCAATCCATGAGTAAATAATTCTTGCCTTATCTAAATCATTATTAACGTTATTGGTAAGCTCTTTTGCTATAGAATCAATTCTATCATTAGATTTGATACCCTCTTCTAATGTTACTCCATTATAATATACAATTACGTTACTAGCTGGTAAAAAATCTTCAACTATTTCCTCTGTAACTTTATTAGCATTTACTTCTAATACATCTGATAATCTAGTGTATATTTTATTTTCACTAAATATATTTATATTATTATAGTCTCCTATTGTATTATTATAAATAATTACTACTACAAACATAATTAATAAAAGTATAACTGCTTTTGTTACTCCTAAAATAGAAGCTACTATTGACAAAAGCACACTATTTCTCTTATTAATCTTTGAAAATATAGGTAATAATATTCTATCTAACAACTTATATAAAATAAGTTGAATTGCAAAAAATAATACTACAAGAAGCGATATTTTACATATATCACTATATATTCCTTCTAAGCCCAGAATTATTGTTGATATTTCCATAATTTTTACTAATATTTTATCTAATTTTAAGTAAATCAATAAAATACTTATAAATATAGACAGATAATATATAGCTTTATTTAATGAAAAATTTACGTTTCTTCTTTTTAATGCCTTTTTTACGCTACCAGTAATAGATAATATTATTATAACTAAGCATATAGTATAAGAGAGTATTTGACTCATAAAGATTACCCCTTTATTATAAATCTTCTGATTTAACTATAGATTTAACAACATCTTTAATTAAATCGTAATCATACCCCTTCCCCATTAAAAATCGATATAATTTTTGTGTTAATTTATAATTATCATTTTCTCTTTTAGATAAAACTCTGTATTTTTTTAATGCCATTTCATATGCAACTTCTTTTATTTCATCTTTATCTATTTTATTTAGTTCTTCTTCAATTATATTTTCATCTATTCCCTTTTGTATAAGTTTATATTTTATTTTGTTTTTTCCTTGATTTCTTGATCTATCCTTAACATACATCTTTGCATAATTAGTATCATTTAAAAGATTATACTCTCTTAAAAAATTAATTGTTCGTTTAATTATATGGTCATCATACCCTTTTAATACTAGTTTATCTCTTAATTCCTTTTCACTTTTATAAGTTCGTTCAATAATCTTTAGTGCTGAGTTTTTACACTTTATATAATTATCTTCATCTGCTAACTTTTTTAATCTTTCAACATTGATTTCATCTTTGACTTTTATATTTTCCTTATAAACTAGCTCTGCGCTTATTGAAAATGCATATTCATTATCAATATAGATATTAACTCTTTCTTTATTTCTTTTTCCTACCTCTATTTTTGTTATTATATTCATAATTATTGCCACCTTATGAAGACTTTAGTATATGAATAGTAGGTTTATTTAAAACTTTTTTAGCAGATTCATATATTTCGTCTGCAGTAATTGTATTTAATCTATCCATATCTTTTAAAAATTCAAATATATCCTCACCTTCTAAACTTTGGCTTAATATATAGTTACATAATTCAAGAGAGTCTTCTAAAGTTGATATGACTGCAGTTTTATGAACTTTTTTCATTATATTTAAATCAGTATCTCCAATAATTATTTTTCTAGACTTAATATCTCTAAAAATTTGTTCAATTGCTTTAGATGCTGCTTCAATATCCTCTTCATCTACAGCCGTATACACATATAAAGTCTTCACATGTTGAGTTATATCTAAATGAGAATATATATCATAGGCTAATCCTCTATTTTCTCTTACTTCTCTAAATAATAATGAGTTCGCACTTTCCCCTAATCTATGATTTAATATTCTTAATGGTAATTCGTATTCTTTTTCTAAATTGTAGAAAGTAAATAAATAAATTATTGTACAAAGTTCTATATTTTCTTTAGTTGTAATCTTTTTTAAATCTCTATTTTTTTCATCTATTACTACAAGTTTCTCAATTTCTCTAGGTTCCCATTCCCCAAAATATTTTGACACTTCATTTAAAGCCTCTTCATGAGATAATGATGACACCATTGTTATTAATGTATTATTAGGTCTGTAATATCTATTATAATAGTTTATTAATTCTTCCCTTGTAAAACCTTTTACATTTTCATCAGGACCTGCAACATCATATCTTAATGCACTTTTCTTAAATGCCACTTCATTTATTTTTTTAAAGCTAAAATCTTCCACACTATCTTTACTTGATCTTATTTCTGCTAATATTACGCCTCTTTCCTTCTCAATTTCTTCACTTGGAAATGTTGAATTTACTAGCATATCACTTAAAATTTCTATTCCATTTTTCAGTTCTTCCTCTAAACAACTTATAGAGTATACTGTTTGAGAGAAGTCTGTATATGCATTATACTCTCCCCCTAAAGCCTCTAAATCATCATTTAGTTTTTGAAAAGTTCTATTTTTAGTTCCTTTGAATAACATATGTTCTATATAATGAGAAATACCTTTTTCGCTAATACTCTCATTTAAAGCACCCACTTTTATCCCTATGTTAATTGATGAGATTTGGGTATCTTTTTTTATTGTTATTATTTCTAAACCATTTTTTAATTTATGTTTTTTTACATCAAAATTTATCTTTACCATTTTGACTACCTTCCCCCATCCTTAATAATTTAATCTAGAATTATAATATAATATGTTTAACTTATAATTACAATATATTAATAACTTTATAAATCTTATTATTACCATCACTTTAAAATTCACATCACACTCCTTATATTATTTAAATTATTAGTTTATAATTAAATATAGATACTTTATAATTTTTATATAAACATTTATTTTTTAAAGGAGCCATTATGAATAAAACTATACTTATAATAGAAGATGAATTAAAAATACGCTTTCTTTTAAGGGATTATTTAAAAGCTGAAGGATTTAATATATTAGAAGCTGCTGATGGCGATGAAGGATTATTTGCTTTTAAAAATAATGACGTTGATCTTGTCCTTTTAGATATAATGATGCCTAAAATTGATGGTATAACTGTATTAGAAACTATGCGAACTGTTTCGAATATTCCAATAATACTTTTAACTGCTAAGTCTCAAGAAGAAGATAAGCTATTTGGTTATGAAATGGGAGCTGATGATTATGTTACAAAACCTTTTTCACCTAAAATTTTAGTTGCAAAAATAAAAGCTCTATTAAAAAGATCTCACTCTAAAGAAGATAACTTTAGTAATTGTCAAAACTACAATGGTTTAATAATAAATAAACTTGCTCATGAAGTTAAAATAAATAATGAAGTAATAACTCTTTCTCCTAAAGAATTTGAACTTCTAATTTACTTATCAGATAATATGGGAATATCTTTAACTAGAGATACCATATTAGATAATGTCTGGGGAATAGACTATTATGGAGATTTACGTACAGTTGATACTAATATTAAAAGATTAAGAGAAAAACTTGGTGAAAAATCCAACTATATAGTGACTGTTAGAGGAAGTGGTTATAAATTTGAGGTTAAAGATGAAAAGTAGTATTTCAAAAAAAATAACTTTAATAACCTTTGGTCTTATTTCAACTGTATTTATACTTACTTTTTTATTTCAAAATATGTTTTTTGAAGAATTCTATTTATCTAAAAAAACAAAGTCTCTTATACTAGATGTTAAAAGAATTAAAACTTTATATTCTTATCAAAATTTTGATAAAGATACTTTAGAAAATTCATTAATAAATTATGAAGAAAAAAATAATTCTCGTATTGCAATATTTTCTTTAGATGGTACTCTTAAATATTTATCTTACTTAGGTAATGGTAATCTTGAAGATATGAAATCTCTTACTGATTTTTGTTCTGAGTTAATATATAATACTGAACTTATTAAAGAAGTTTTATCGAAAAATAAAATAGAAAGCACTATTTTTACTAATAAATATAGTGACTATAAGAAAATAGGCATAGTTGCTCCAATGTCTCTTCAAGGAAGAAATGATTCTATACTTATTGCAGTATCTTCTGTTCAACCTATAAAAGAAGCTACAAGTGTAATTCGAAGTTTTTATATATATTTACTAATAGGATTTCTAATTCTAGCTATTTTATTATCTAAAATTTATTCTAAACTAATAAGTAATCCGCTTATTAATTTAAATAATATTGCAAAAAAAATGTCAAATTTTGATTTTAATGCTAAATGCGAAGTTAATTCTGATGATGAAATTGGCAACCT
>JAFNXG010000210.1 GCA_017383505.1 Clostridium sp. | reverse complement strand
TCAAAGTTAATTATATTTTTACCAAAGATTTCATTATTAAATACTATATTTTTAAACTCTTTTTCTGCAGTCCATTTTTTCTCTCCATTATATAACACTATAGGAACTACAGCTGGAAGTTTAAAATCTTTACCTTTTATAATCCTCTTAGTAGTATTTTTTATTATTTCTCTATATATTTCTGATATGTAAAAATATAATCTCATTGGCATACTAAAATCTACAGTTGATTGTAATTCTAACAGTATATAAAAATATATTTCCTCTTTACCATTTTTCACTCTATATACTATGTCAGATTCTATTTCTTCATAGTCTGCTAAAATAAAGCTCTTATTTACTAATGCTAAGTCTTGTGCTTTTATATTTTTTGCCCAATTAGTGTCTATAAAGTTAGAAATTAAATCAATAAAGATTTGACTATTACTGAAAAAGTCTTTATATGATTTATCATGAATATTATTAATATCCTTTTTTATCTCCATCTCGTACCTCAATTATAAATATTAACAAAGCTTCGTTATTAATATTATACCCCTGAACATGTATTCTTATACGCACATATGTTCTTTTATTAATAATATAAAAGAGCCACCTATACGGTAACCCCTATAATATTTGTCCTAAGTCTGTTACTCCATTATTAGTACATAAATAAAGATATTAGAGAGCGTATCGAAACTCTAAGACAGCAACAATCACAACTTACTAATACAACTTCTTAGACAAATTGGAAGTTAGAGTGCATGTCCACCAGACACTTTTATTACTTGTCCTGTAAGCATTCTTGCCTGCTCACTTGCTAAAAATAAAATAGTTTCAGCAATATCTTCAGGTTGAATTAATTCTCCCATTGGAATTAACGGAATGACTGATTTTTCTAAATCAGCATCAATCCATCCTGTTTGAGTTGGACCAGGTGCAACACAATTCACAGTAATTCCATACTTCCCTACCTCAAGAGCAATGCTACGAGTAAGTGCTTCTAAAGTTGCTTTACTCGCTCCGTAGGTAATTTGACCTGCAAAAATTTGTGATGCGTCTGTAGAAAGATTGATAATTCTTCCATAATCATTACGGTGCTTAATAAATTCCCTTATCATCAAAATGCTTCCTCGAACATTAACCGCAAATGTATCATCAATCACATTTTGGGTAATTCTTTCTATTGTATCAAAACCATTTTCATCATCTACTGCCGCATTGTTAACCAAAATATCAATTCTTCCGTATCGTTCCATAACTGTCGAATAGATTTCCTTTACGGCATCCTCATTAGAAATATCACTTTCTAAAATAATATAATCAGCATTCATTTCCTTTAGTTTACTTTCTACAATATCTGCATTCCCTGCATTTGATTCGTAATATCTGTCTATCCCATTTCTATCAGTCTTATTCTTATCAAACTGCCTAAGCACTTTCTTATATACTAAAACCACCTTTGCCCCTTCACGAGCAAAAGCAAATGCTGTGGTTGCTCCAATCCCTTGCGGGTTATTCGCCCCTGTAATTATAGCCACTCTATTCTTTAATCCATAGTTAACCATTTATATTCCCTCCTCAAATTCAAGTTTGTCTTTATATATAAAATTATATTTTTACTATTTTTTAAAATTTACTCTTGATAAACCTATAAGCTATCATTTTATTAGGCTATTCATTATCGTCATCAAATTCTTTTTCTATCTTATTAATCTTATGCTGATTTAACTTGGTAATAACAGTCATTGTTATAGCTGCTGCTATTGTAGATATTAAGAAAGTACCTATTAAAGTAATAAATATTTCTAAGGTATTATTTGATTCTTTTACTACCTGAAATCCATTAATAATAGTTATAACAATTCCTATTACAAGGCAATTTGTTATTATAATTTTCTTTTTCTTAGAATCATCATTTATTATTTTATTACCTACAGATATATTTCTAATTAAAATATATATTAATGCTCCAAAAAAGCAAATAAATTCAGTTGCATACTCTGAAAAGTGCGCTTTGAATACAAATTGTTGAACTAGGATTGAACTTATAAGTATCAGCATTATCAATGAAAACGCCTCATTTGTTATTTTTCTTTTTTCGTTAATGACTCTTTCGTCATTTAAAATATTCTTCTTCATTATTATTCCTCCCAAAATAATTCATCTAATGTCTTGTTTAATGTTTTACATATTGAGATACAAAGATTAAGTGTAGGATTATACTTGCCAGATTCAATTAGTCCTATTGTTTGTCTAGTAACACCTACAGCCTTTGCTAAATCATCTTGATTCATATCTAATTCTATTCTTGCTAATTTCATACGTTTATTTTTCATAAAAACTCCTCCTTGACATTAATATAATATATAGATTACTAAAAGTAAAATATATATTGCATTTAGTTAAAAATATATTACTTATGCTTTGTAATAGGTGTATATGTTAAAATACACCTAACTTACTGGAATTTTATGATACCAATAAAAATAGCTCTAAAAATCAAATTTAGAGCTATTTTTGTTATTCAATTTTTCATTATATTTATTAAATCTATACTTCTTTCTAAAAAATCTTCAAGTTCTAATGTCAAATTTAAAAAGAATCTTAGCTTATTATTTTCAACTAAGATTCCCTCTATTTCAATCTAAATCAATTTTTTCAACTCTTATATCATCTAAGTTTATTTCAACTATTGCCATAGATAAGGGTAATGAAAATCTCTTTCTTCCACAAGCACCTGGATTTAAATAAACTACATTATCAATCTTTTCATTACTAAACTTATGTGAATGTCCATAAATAATTAAGTCTACATCTTTTAAGTCTTTTGGTATATCTGCTTTATTATGAACAACATAAATTAGAACTTCATCCATTTCTATTTCCTTATACTCTGGAAGGGTAAGCCCCCATTCATCTTTATCATTATTTCCTCGTACAACAAAAGTTTTTGTTATCTTTTCTAATTTATCTATTATTTCTTTGCCTCCTACATCTCCTGCATGAATTATATAATCACAGCTTTGAAGCTTTTCAATTACTTCATCTCTTAATACTCCATGTGTATCTGAAATAACTCCTAATCTCATGTTTTTCTCCTTTTTT
>JAFNXG010000209.1 GCA_017383505.1 Clostridium sp. | reverse complement strand
GAATATGTAAAGAAAATGTATGAGGGAGTAGGATTTGAAATTATATCAGACACCTATAATGAAGTTAATATTCCTCATGTGAAAATGATTATGAAACTATAAAAATAGAGTACAAATTTAAAATCAATACATATCATATAGTAGGAAAAATGTCGAGAAGGAATACTATATGACCTATGTATTGATTTTTTGTTTAATAATATTAGCAATTGTTTTCACTATATTTGCTGTAATGGATTTTTATGGTGATAAATATATTTTAGATATTAAAGCTCTTCCAACAAACTGTGATACTGTTATTATATTAGGTGCTGGAGTAAGAGCTGATGGAAATCCCTGTGATTTATTAGCTGATAGATTAGATACTGGTGCTAAATTATATGTTAGAAGGATTTGTAAAACTATCTTATTAACTGGTGATAATAATGGACAAGTATATAATGAACTTTATGTTATGAAGAATTGGATTATGAAGAATTATACAGAAGTGAATGTTAGAGAAAAGGATTTACTTATTGATAACTGTGGTTTTTCCACATATGAAAGTATGTATAGGGCAAAGAAGACATTTAATGTAAAAAGTGCAATAATATCAACTAATAGATATCATTTACCTAGAGCAATATTTATTGCTAGAACATTTGGTATTGATGCTTATGGTATTGCATCTGATATGAGAAAATATGATAGAATGAATAAATATAAAATAAGAGAGAGATTAGCTCAAATTAAAGATTTTGTTTTATGTATTTTGAGGATACATTAATATGTATCCTCAAATTTTTTTATATTTATGATTTTTATTATTTAAATATAAAATTGTCAATTTTATATAGGTACCTTTTAAAATTTTGTTGTTTTAAGTTTGACATTATTAAATACAATGTATAATTTAAATTTGGGTACTTTTTATTATAAAATTTAAAAAAATATTTAATTTTAAAATTTTTGGAGGGAAAATGGCTATTTTAAATAAAAATTATTATGTATTAATTACAGGGGCTAGCTCTGGAATAGGGTATGAATTAGCAAAGCTATATTCAAAAGATGGATATAATTTAATATTAGTTGCTAGAAATATAGAAAAATTAAAAGAAGTAAAAAATGAATTAATTAAAAATAATACAGATATAAAGATTTTAAATTTAGATTTATCACAAAATGAAGAAATTCAAAAATTATTTAATTATATAGAAGAAAATAGCTTAAAAATAAATACTTTAATTAATAATGCTGGAGTAGGAACATTTGGAGATTTTAAGTGCATTGAATGGGAGATAGAAGAATCATTAATAGATATTAATATAAAAGCATTAACTAGATTAACAAAATACTTTTTACCTAAAATTATTAAATATAAAAATGGTGGAATTCTAAATGTTGCATCAACAGCTGCATTTTGTTCAGGACCTAGAATGGCAGCTTATTATGCATCAAAGGGATATGTACTTAGTTTAACAGAAGCTATATATGAAGAGTGTAAAGGAACAGGAATTAAGGTTTCGTGTCTCTGCCCAGGACCAGTTAAAACAGGGTTCCAAGGCAAAGCTGGGATTAAAAAAAGTGAGTCTGCTAAAAAATATTTAATGGAAGCTGAAGAGGTTGCAAGAGTTTGCTATAAAGAGTTTAATAAAGGAAAATTAATTATAATTCCAGGTTTTAAAAATAAATTATTAGTTATAGGAAATAAATTTTTACCTAGAAGTATTTCAAGAAAAATAATATTAAAAACAAATGAAAGTTAGAGGCGATTAAAATGGGTATTTTTGACGGATATTTATTAGTTTCAGATATGGATGGAACTCTTTTAAATAAAAAAGGAAAATTATCGGAGGAAAATAAAAGAGCTATAGAATATTTTGTTGATAATGGAGGGCATTTTACTTTAGCGACAGGTCGTATGATGCCATCTATAAAAAGACACATTAATAAAATGAAAGTTACACTACCAGTAATTATGTATAACGGAACGAAGGTTTATGATTTTCATAATGACAGTGTAATTTGGGAAAAGTTTTTAGAGTCAGATAGAAAGAATATAGTTAAAGCTGTGAAAAGTATAAATAGTAATGTTGGAATAGAGATATATAGTGACGAGATTGTATATATTTATCAAACATGTAAAAGGACTGAAAGATTTAATAATTTAGGATACGATGTAGTTTATGAAGTTAACGATAGTGTTTTTGAAAAAAAATGGACTAAAGCTTTAATAGTAGGAGAAAAAGAAGAGTTAGATTTTGTAGAGAAATATTTAAGAGAAATTTATAAAGACAACTATATAGTAAGAAGTGCAGATATATATTTAGAAGTGATTCCGAAAGAAGTATCTAAAGGACAAGCATTAAAAGAGCTAATATGCAAAAATGACATAGAAGATTTTATAGTAATTACAGTTGGAGATAATATGAATGATGTAGAGCTTTTAGAGGTAGCAGATTATGGATTTTGTGTAGAAAATGGAAGTGAAGAATTAAAGAAAAAATCAAAATATATAGCTCCAAGTAATGATGATAATCCAATAGAATTTATAGTTAATTGGATAAAAGAAAATATATAGAATTAAAGAACGACTAATAATTTAATATTAGTTGTTCTTTATTTAAATAAAAGGAATATTCATTAAAACATACTTCATAAATATTGATATATAATAAAAGATTAAATGAAAATGTGTACTTAGCTTTATGAAAATATTACTAATTAAATGAGAAATTATTGACATTAAATTATGTGTAATATAGAATATTATACAAAGATATACAATAAAAGTAATTAGTTAAAAAGTACACTTTAAATTGGTCCAGAGAGGCCAGAAAGGAGTATGTAGGTATGTTATACTTAAATAACAATAGTTGCATAATAGAATTATCAAAAGAATTTAAATATTATAAGGATAGTATGGAGATATTACAAGCTTAATCATCTCTCTACTATCCTTTTCTTTAAATTTAAGAAGCTTTTTAAGGGTGTATTTTTAGCAAGACTATAGATTAATTTCAGGAGGGCTAGGAATGAAAGCAAGGCTTATATTAGAAAATGGTATGACGTTTGAAGGGAAGGCATTTGGATATTTAAAAGATAGCGTAGGAGAAGTTGTATTTACAACAGGAATGACTGGTTATCAAGAGGTATTAACAGATCCATCATACTATGGACAAATTGTGACTATGACATATCCGTTAATAGGAAATTACGGAATAAATTTAGAAGATAATGAATCTGATTCACCAAAGGTAAAAGGATTTATAGTGAGAGAAAAATGTAGCTTCCCAAATAACTTTAGATGTGAAATTGGATTAGAGGATTATTTAAAACAAAATAAAATAATTGGATTAGAAGGTATAGATACAAGAGCTTTAACAAAAGTTTTAAGAAATAACGGAACAATGAAAGGAATAATTTCATTAGAACATGAAAATTTAGAAGATGTTAAAGAGAAATTAAGAGCTTTCTCAAATAAAGATGCAGTAAGTATTGTTTCAACAAAGGATACTTATGTAATTGAAGGAACTGGTAAGCATATAGCAATAATGGATTTTGGAATAAAAACTAATATAATAAGAAATTTTAAAAAGAGAAATTGTAAAATAACAGTTTTCCCAATGACAGCTACTGCAGAAGAAGTATTATCAGTAAATCCTGATTTAGTATTTTTATCAAATGGCCCTGGAGACCCAGAAGATTTAGGAACTGTAATAGAAAATATTAAGAAGATTGTTGGGGTTAAACCTATAGTTGGTATTTGTTTAGGACATCAATTATTAGCATTAACTTTAGGTGGAAAAACTACTAAGTTAAAATTTGGACATAGAGGATGTAATCATCCAGTAAAAGATTTGGAAAGAAACAGAGTTCATATTACTTCTCAAAATCATGGATATGTAGTTAATGAATTGCCAGAAGGAGTTGTAGCAACACATATAAATATCAATGACGGAACAATAGAAGGTATGAAACATACTGTTTTACCAATATACTCAGTTCAATTCCATCCAGAGGCTGCAGCAGGTCCAAAGGATAGTGAATATATATTTGACAGATTTATGGAATATGCACTATAGGAGGGTTTAGAAAATGCCATTAAATAAAGATATTAAAAAAGTTT
>JAFNXG010000208.1 GCA_017383505.1 Clostridium sp. | reverse complement strand
ATTTATTAGTATTAATTTATATTCAGGCATAATTATATTAAAACTAATAAATTTTTTAGTAATTACATTTATAATATGTATATATTTGATTCCATATATAATTAAGTTTACTAAAATAAGTTTAAATAAGGAGCTTACTTATCAAGAGGGATAGGAGAGTAGGTAAATTTGTGTAAAACACAAATTTACCTACTCTTTTTCATTAGTTTATAGCATTATCAAAAAGAGTGGATTAGTTTAAAAGTTAGTTAAAGATGTACTAGAAATATACTTTAACTAGAAAGGATAAATATATTGGTATATATAAATATAAACGTCAAAATATAAAATAATATAATAAAAAATCACCCGTTTTATGGGTGATTTTTTATATATTTATTAATATCTATATCTACGTCTTCTGCTTCTTCTACGTCTCTTTGAATTAATTATTAATCTAATTATAACTAATATTAATACAATTATTAAAACTATTATTACTAAAGCAAGAGCATAGATACCTAAATTAGCTTTAAATAGTTGTCCAGTAGTTAAAGTTATAGAACCTTTAACATTTTCACTATATGCACCGTCATGGAAAACTAAATCTACGTTATTCTTTGAAGCAACTTTCCAAGCATCTAATTCATTAGAAGCAAGTTCTATTGTAGCATATTTATCATTAAAGTCATTTGGATAATATTCAACATTTTGATCTAGTACAACTGGAGCAGTTATAGTTTTAACAGGACCAAAGAATCTGAATAATTTGTAGCTTAATTCTACATTAGAAACTTGAGTTCCAGCTTCTTTGTATGGTACTTTTTTAGCATCATAGCTGTAATTAGCAATAGCTTGAGTATCATTGAATACATTCATACCATCAGCACCATATTCAGAACCAAGAACAACAGTAACTAAGTTTCTACCATTTCTAGTATAGTATCCTACAAAGCAATGACCTGCTTTAGTTTCATTACCAGTTTTACCACCAATATTACCGTCTACACCAAGAATTTTATCTCTTGTTTCAATAAATATCTTTTTACCATCTAATGTAACAGAAGTTTTATCTAATTCAGAAGTTTCTCTTACCCAATCATTTTGATAAGCAGCTCTAGCAATAAGTGCTAAGTCATAAGCAGTAGTAACGTTATGATTGTTAGGATCAGTTTCTAATCCATTTGGGCTAACAAAGTTTGAGTTTACTGCACCTAATTCTTTAGCTTTTTCATTCATAAGCTTAGTAAAGTTTTCAACAGAACCAGCAACAGAATCAGCCATCATTACAGCAGTATCATTTGCTGAAAATACCATTACAGCTTTCATTACATCATCAGCAGTTAATGTACTTCCTACAGCTACGTTATTACCTAGGAAGTTTTGCAATGAAGTTTCTTTAACAGCAAGAGCTTCTGGCGTATATGGAATTAAATCGCCTTTGCTTTTTGATTCTGCAAAAAGTAAACTAGTTAATAGTTTAGTTGTACTAGCAGGTGAACGTTGAACGTCTGCATTTTTAGAATAAATTATTTCTCCAGTGTCTAAGTCCATTGTTATAGCAGAAGCACCTATTATTTGAGGTTCTGTTG
This sequence comes from Clostridium sp., assembly GCA_017383505.1. Classification (GTDB taxonomy): domain Bacteria; phylum Bacillota; class Clostridia; order Clostridiales; family Clostridiaceae; genus Clostridium. The sequence continues at coordinate 8,401 of JAFNXG010000208.1, read as the reverse complement.
TAGCAAAGGCATTAACAGAGTTTAAGAATGGTGCCACTAAAGTTAAGCAAATAACTAAAGTTAATGCTTTAAAAAATCTTTTTGACATAAATCTCCCCGTCCTTTAGTAAGTAAATTATTTTATTTTTGTTTATTATCTAGTCTAGTAATCATGATTTCTTTAGCTTTTAACTCTAAACTATCATCTAATTTATCTAATGCAACTTCAGAATATTTAATTTCTAAAGCCATTTTAATAAATCTATCTGCTAACTCAGGATTTTTTGCTAAAAGAGAACCATGGAAGTAAGTACAATAAGTATTCTTATATATACATCCTTCGTATCCATCAGAACCATTATTACCATATCCATGAACACATTTTCCTAGTGGTTTAAGTCCTTCACTTAAATAAGTTCTACCAGAATGATTTTCAAAACCAACATAAGTTTCATTGAAATCTTCATTGTATATTACAGTATCTCCTATGAATCTAGTATCACCAGCTTCTGTATATATATCTAATATACCTAAACCTTCGATTCTTTCACCATTTGGAGCTGTATAATATTTACCAAGTAGTTGATAACCACCACATATGGCTAGTAATACTTTACTGTTATTTATATATTTAGATAATTCTTCTTTTTTATTAGTCATTAAGTCTTGTGAAACTATTGATTGTTCATAGTCTTGACCACCGCCAAAGAATACAATATCATAATCATCTGCATTAAATTCATCATTTAAAGAAACGTTTATTATATTAACTTTAATTCCACGCTCTTCAGCTCTATGTTTTAAAATTAATATATTACCTACATCACCATAGACATTTAAAAGGTCTGGATAAAGATGACAAATATTTAATTCCATAATCTCCTCCTATATTACCAAAGATTTTTAATATATCCTTTAGAATGTAAAAACTTTCTATAATTTATCATTGCAGTATATGTTGCTAAAACATAAAGCTTTTTGTTTTTACCTTCTTTAATTTTAGTTGTTAGATTTTCATAGTCTTCTTCAATAACAAACTTTGAAGGTGATATACCAGCAGTTTTAAGTCTTACTGCCATATCAAAGGCTCTCATACCTGATATATAAACTTCATCTAAATTAACATGTTTTAAATCTTCAAAGTTAACATCCCAAATCCAAGATACATCTCTACCATCAGCATAATTATCATTAAGTAGGAATGCACAAGAGAAGGATTCTTTATTAAGACATAAAGTATCTAATGCTTGATTATATCCAGCTGGATTTTTAACAAGAATTATTTTTACTTCTTTATCATCTATATTTATTATTTCTTGTCTACCAAAACTAGAACTTTGGCTTTCTAAAGAGCTTTTTATACAAGCATCATCTATACCTAATTCTTTTGTAATAGCATAAGCACAAAGAGCATTGTATATATTATAAACTCCAGATTGGCCTAAGAATATTTCAGTATCTCCAAATTTTACAGTAGAACTTTCAGCAGTTAGCTCTAAAACTTCATCTACACCATATTTTATTTTAGGGTGAGTATAACCACAGCCTGTACAGTAGTAATCGCCTAAGTGATTGTATGTAACAAAGTTATAACTATAAGGAGTTTTACAGAACTTGCAGAACTTTGAGTCTGCATTTACGTCTATAGTTTTATTTTCATTTATTGGAGCTTTAAATCCATAGAATACTAATTCATTTTTAACATCTAATTTTCCTAAAAGAGACTCATCACCATTAAGAACAAGCTTAGTTTCAGGAACAAGAGTGATACCTTCTAAAATTTTAGTTAATGTAGTATATACTTCCCCATATCTATCAAGTTGATCTCTGAAAAGATTAGTTACTGTTATTATTTCTGGAGTAATATATTTTGTAATGTATTTTAAATTGGCTTCGTCTACTTCAATAATTGCATATTTATTTTCATTTTTACTGAAAAATTTATAGTTTTCTACAAATGTAGTAACTATACCTGGAAACAGATTTGCACCTGTATTGTTAGTTATAACAGAATGTCCTTTTTCTTTAATGATATTATAAATCATGCTTGTAGTAGTAGTTTTACCATTAGTTCCTGTAACTAAAACAACCTTATATCCTTTAGAAACCTTAGCTAATATATTGCTATCTAGTTTTAAAGCAACTCTCCCAGGAAAAGTAGTTCCACCTTTTAAAATAGTTTTAGTAAGAAATAATGTGAATTTTGTTGCTAATATACTTAAAATTGATTTAATACTAATTTCCTTCACCACCTACAATAATTTATTTACATTATTAACACTAATGTAAAAATATAAACAGTTAATTATGATATTAAGAAATAGAATTTAATGTTAATACAATATTAATCCTAAACTTACATATATCTATATTAAACGTCATATCAATACTAAAATAGTATAACATAAAGTTACACTTTAACAAATCAATCTTTTATGATATTTACACTAAATTAAAAGATTTTAATTAATATTTTAGCTTTAACATATAAAATTTAATAAAATATATAAGAAAACATTATTTCTTATTATGAAACATATATTTAATTGAAGTAATTTAAGAGTTTAAATAACTAAAAGATTAAATTATACAGATTAATTTTATTGTAAGTAATAAGAGGTGATATGTTTTGAAAAGTAAAAAAATAAAAAAATTAGAAGTACAAAAAAAGGTTAATAAGCCTAAAAAGAAGAGAAAGAATATTTTTAAGGAAATATTTTATGTAGATAATAAATTTGATTTTATTGGGTTAATAAAGAATATTTTAATACCTTTAGGGGGAGGATTACTGGTAGGCCTTATTACAAGAGATTCAATGAGAGTATTTGAATCTTTAAAGAAGAGTATATTAACTCCACCTGCTATAGTTTTTCCAATAGTGTGGAGTGTATTATATTTTTTAATGGGAATTGCTGCATATAGAATTTATATGAATAATAAAGCTAATAAAAAGGACTATAATGGATATTTTTATTACTTGGTTCAACTACTAGTAAACTTTTTATGGTCAATAGTATTTTTTAACTTTAGATTATATGGAATATCATTTATTTTAATAATAATATTGTTAATATTGATAATAATTACAACTATAAAATTCTTTAAGGTAGATAAGATTGCAGCAATACTTATGACACCTTATATACTTTGGGTTTCATTTGCATCATATCTAACATTTTATATATGGATGTTTAATGAGATGTAAGAATTAAGATTTGAATTATAAAACTAAATAGGATAAAATATAAACTTAGTAATGTATTAATACAGATTAAGGAGAAGAGTAATTTTGAAGAAGGTAATTATTGCAGAAAAACCATCTGTAGCTAAAAATATAGCAGATGCATTTAAGATAAAAACTAGAAGAGATGGGTTTTATGAAGGCGAGGATTATTTAGTTACTTGGGCTTTTGGTCATTTACTTCAGCTATATGATGCAAAAGATTATGATGAAAATATGAAGGGATGGAGAATGGAAAAATTCCCATTTATTCCCGAAGGCTTTAAATATAAAATAAAATGCGACAGCAGTAATAGAGATGTTGTAGACAAAGGTGCAGAAAAGCAAATTAATACAATAAAATCATTAATAGATAGACAAGATGTTGATGGAGTTATATCTGCAACTGACTATGACAGAGAAGGTCAAGTAATAGCAGATGAATTATTTATTCACTATGATATTAAAAAGCCTATATACAGACTTCTTCTTAATGAATGGACTGAAGATGAAGTTAAAAAGGGAATGGCTAATTTAAAATTAAATAGCGAAATGAAGCCACTTCAAGATGCAGGAATAGGAAGGCAACTAGCGGATTGGACAATAGGAATAAATTTAACTTCTGTTGCAACTTTACGTTATGGAGCAAGTGAAAAGAAAACTATTAATATAGGAAGAGTTTTACTTCCAACATTAAAAATTATATATGATAGAGATAAAGAAATTGAAAACTTTAAGGAATCTTCTTATTTTAAGTTATTAATTAACTTAAAATCTAAAGACAATATAGAGTTTGAAAGTCTTTATTATGAAAATTCTTCAGAGAAATTTGAAAAGAAGGATTATTTAGATAACCTAAGTAAAATACTTAAAGAAAAGCAAGCTGTAGTTGTAGATAAAGAAATAGAAAAGAAGAGGGAATATCCTCAGCCACTATTTAATTTATCTAATTTACAAGGTTATATTACAAGTAAATATAAAGGATGGACTTCTGATAAGGTACTTAAGGTTGCTCAAGGATTATATGAAAAGAAGCTTATTACTTATCCAAGAACAGCTAGTAGTGTATTAGAAGAAAGTTTAGTTGATAAGGTAAAAAAGGTTTTAGAAACTCATAAAAAAGGACTTCCTTATGAAAGTCAAATTAAGTTTATTCAATCAAAGAGAGTATTTGATAATTCTAAGGTAGAAAGCCATAGTGCCATTACTCCTACATATGTTATTCCAAAGGGATTAAGCACAGAAGAGCAATATGTTTATAATGCTATTAAAAATAGATTTATAATGCAATTTATGCCAGTTGCAGAATTTGAAGAAACTAAGATCACTTTAAAGGTTAATGATGAAGCATTAAAGGGTGAGTTTATTTCAAAAGGTAAGGTTGAAATAGTTAAAGGTTGGAGAATAGTTGAAAAGATAGAAACAAAGGATACTATACTTCCTTTAGTTGAAAAGGGTGAAAATTTAGATATTGTAGATAGTAAGGTTAATAAAGTAACTAAAAAACCACCTAAATATCATACAGAAAAAACACTTTTAAGAGTTATGGAGACTTGTGGAAAATCATTTAAAGAAGATAAAGATAAAGACGAAAACTCAGATGATGAAAATAATTCAGATGAAATGATGCAAGCTATTTTAAGTGGATTTAGTATAGGAACACCTGCAACTAGAGCTGAGACTATAAAGAAGCTTAAAGATATAGGGTATATAAAGACTAAGGGAAAAAGTCTTACTACTACAGAGCTTGGAAGAACTATAGTAGAAATATTCCCATCTAAAGAACTTTTAGATTTAGAGTATACAGGTAGATTAGAAAAAACATTATCAGATATAGAAAAGGGTAAATTCAAGAAAGAAGACTTCTTAAAGCTGATTTTTGATTTTACTAAAAATTCTGTTGAGAAAATAAAAAATGATACATCTATGCTTCATAAGTTTAAGGTTGAAAAACCAGAAGGTGCAGAAGAGGTTGGTAAATGCCCTGTTTGTGGTAATGCTATTATTGAAGGAGAAAAGGGCTTTGGATGTACTAACTGGAAAAATGGATGTAAGTATACTATTTGGAAAAATGATAAGTTTATAGAAGCTATGGGTAAAAAGGTAAGCAAGGAAATGGTTCAGTTACTTCTTAAGAATGGAAAAGTAGGATTTAGAAATCTTAAAAGTAAGAAAGGAACTTTATTCTCAGCATATTTAAGATATGAAAAAGATGAAAAGACAGGATATTATAACTGGAAAATGGAGTTTATAAATTAATAAATAGTTTTATATTTTATAATATTATTAGTTAATAGAACACAATACATTTCTGAACATAAATATATAGTATATTAAAACATATATTTAGTGAGGATTAATGTATGAAGAGAAGAAAGGTATTAATATTGGTGTCTATAATTGTTGTTTTATTATTTATCATAATTATTGGTAGTGTAGGTGTTAAAATAATTAATGCAAATCCAATAAATTATTTAAAACCAGTTAATTGGGAAAAAGCTATATTAGAATTTTCGAAGGTAATATCAATAGATAATAAATATGAAGAAGATATAGAGGAATTAAATTTAACAGAAGATTCTAATTTAAGTGAAGAGTCTTTAGATAAATCCAATGAAGTAATTGACGAAGTTAATAATGATAAAATAGATTCTGAAGTAGAACAAATTATACCAGAAGAAGAGAGAAAAAGACAAGAAAAAATAGTTATAAATTTAATAGTTGAAGATTTTGTTTATGAAAATGGATGCACCTATATTAATGCAGATAAAGTATATTGGGAATGGGTTGATTTCATTCCTGGATATGAAATTAATGGTATTGATGATAATATAAATAAATATAAATTAAGTTATAACTGTACATTTGGTAAAAAGACAATAGAACCTACAGATCCAGAACAGGGTGAATATATAAATTTTGATGAATTTAAAAATGAAATAGTTAAATATTTAGATTCAGGATATCCTCCAAGAACAAGATTATGTGTAGCAGAAATTGTAAAGGATGAAATAGTAAAAATTAGTACAGTATATACTCCTTAATAGTTATTTATTAAGATTTTAAGTTTAAAGAAAAGTTATATAGATTATATTATCCTTTACTTATAAATATTGCAATTGTATTGTAACTTAGTTCATTTTACATCTGCAAAAGCTAAAGAAATATAATATTTTTATAGCAATATTATATTTAAAATGGATGATTCGAGTTCGAATCATCCATTTTTTTATTAGACTAGTGTTAAAAGTTATTTTGATACAGGCCATTTATTGAGCTGGTTCCCATTTGCAACGAACAGGAGAAACAATAGCTTCTTCTTTCTTTAACTCTTTAAAAGCCTTATCGATATCTTTACGATCAAGTCCTGATAATTTTTCAACTTCTCCAGCGCTAACAGGTTTTCCTGCTTCTCTCATAACATTTAAAATAGTTTCTTTAATATCCATTAAAATCACCTCTATGAATAATAATTATTATTTAATATTATATCTCTATTATTGCCATAAATCAATAAAATATAACAATAATACTAAAATATGAATAAAATAATGATAGCTCTTGAAAATACCACTAATATATTGATAAAAAGGAAAAAAGATTTTATTTTTACTGTTTTTGGTGTAAAATTATATTAAATATTCATGAATAATTGTATTAAATTGTTATAGTAAGTGGCTTAGATAGATAACTATATAAATTAATTAAAGAATAAATTTTAAGGAGATACATATATGAGAGAAGAGAAATATATTAAATATGGATTATTTTCATCAATACTTATAGCTTTAGGTCCAATACTATGGTTATTTATGAATATATACGATAAAAATTATGAAGATATAGTATTAAACATAGTTTTCGTTATACTTGGAATTACTATATTATTCTATAATTTGAGAAATTATTTAAAAATATATAATAAAAAATCTAATATATTTTTAGATTTGCTAAGCTATATAATATCATTTATATTTTACATTTTATTAATTGCAGTATTAGTAATAGTATTTTTAGCATTCTATATAGGAATTTCATTAATACAGGAAAAATTATTTACAAAAGGAGAATATATAATTTATCTTACAAAATATCCATATTCATATTTAGTATTTGTAATAATGATAATAGTGTCTATAAAAATCGGAATGATGATGTTAAAGAAAGAAAAATTATTTTCTAAGGAAAAAGAGTTATCATTATGGAGAAAGTTTGATAAATTTCTGATGTTAGCAATAATTCCACTTATATACATAGTAGTAACAAGCGTAGTTGTAGTTACAGAAGAGGGGATTTATGATTATAGCTTTTATAATTTAAAGGGGGATAAATATACCTTTAGTGATGTAGAGTATGTAAATACTGGATTTGTGGATTATGGAAGAAATAAGGGTGAATTTTTTTATAATATTGAGTTGAAAAATGGGACAAAGTTAAGGTTGGCTTATCCCTCTATGCATCAGCTTTCAGAAAAATATGAAGATGACACATGGCAAGAGTATGTAGATATAGATGAATATATTATGAATAGTGGAGCTAAAAAGGATTCTAGTGAAAAAGGATCAAAGTATGTACAAATGGACAAAGTATATGTAGACAAGCTGTTAAAAGTTATAAGAAATAAGGAATAAATACAGAGTGTATTATCTATATAAAAAGATTAAGGAATGGTAAGTTTTAATACAGATTAGGAAGTTTTATTACTATTATTCACCATGCGATAAAGGTAAAATATAATTTATTAATAAGCTCATATAGCTAAAAGATAATAGATAAATAGGAATTTATGGAGGAGAATAAAATGGTATTTCAAATAGGAGCAGTTATAATTTTGCTTGTGTTTTATGGATGTTACTTTGGCAAAATGTTAATTCAAAATAAAAAGGGAATACAAACAGACCAAATAGGGAAAGGAAAAGTTGGATTTGTAAGAATCATCGAACTTACGATGAAAGTTGCAACTATATTTGTTTTAATAGTCGAATTGATTAGCATTTATCTAAACACATCATCACTACCTATATGGTCAAGGTACATAGGCATTGTAATAGCACTTTTAGGAGATGTATTATTTGTGATTTCCGTGTTAACCATGAAGGATAGTTGGCGTGCAGGTGTTTCGGAAACTGATAAAACAGAACTTGTTACAAATGGAATTTACCAAATTAGTCGTAATCCTGCTTTTTTAGGATTTGATTTAGT
>JAFNXG010000207.1 GCA_017383505.1 Clostridium sp. | reverse complement strand
AATATATTTTTTAATTTTTTTATTTTTTATAGTAAAAACAGCTGTATTTTTACAGCTGTTTTTACTAATATTTTATAAATTTTCTATTTCTTTCATCAATTCTTCAATTAGATTTTCTTCTTTAACTTTTCTAATTATTTCGCCCTTTTTAAAGATTAAACCTTCACCATTTCCACCTGCAATACCTATATCAGCTTCTCTTGCTTCTCCAGGGCCATTTACAACGCACCCCATTACAGCTACTTTAATATTTTTATCGCAGTTTTCAAGTCTTTTTTCAACCTCTTCAGCTATTTTTATAAGATTTATTTGAGTTCTTCCACATGTTGGGCAAGAAACAAAAGTCATTCCTTGCTTCTTTAAACCTAAAGCAATTAACATTTCTTTTGCAACCTTAATTTCTTCAATTGGATCACTAGTTAATGATACTCTTATAGTGTCCCCAATTCCCTCAGCTAATAATGTTCCTATACCTAATGTTGATTTTATAGTACCTCTAAATACAGTTCCTGATTCTGTTACTCCTAAATGAAGAGGATAATCACACTTTGTGCTCATTAATCTATATGCCTCAATCATCATTGGAACATCTGAAGATTTTATTGAAATAACAATATCCTTAAAATCTAATTCTTCTAATATCTTTACATGTCTTAATGCTGACTCAACTAATCCTTTAGCCGTTGGCTTACCATCTCTCTCTAATATATCTTTTTCTAAAGAACCAGAGTTAACACCAATTCTTATTGGAATATTTTTAGCTTTACAAGCTTCTGTAACAGCTTTTACTCTATCAACATTTCCAATATTACCGGGATTAATTCTAATTGCACTAATTCCATTTTCTACACATTTTAATGCTAATCTATAATCAAAATGTATATCTGCAACTACAGGTATTGGTGATCCTGCACAAATATCCTTTATAGCCTCTGCCGCTTTCATATCAGGAACTGCACATCTTATTATTTCGCACCCTGCAATATGAAGAGCCCTTATCTGATCTAATGTAGCTTCTACATCTCTTGTATCTGTATTTGTCATCGATTGGATTACTACCGGTGAATCTCCACCAAGATAAACTGATCCAACTTTAACTTTTCTAGTAATTCTTCTTTCCATCTTTCCACTCCTATAAATTAATAGGGAATAATATATCCTTTAATGTTACTATTATCATGAATCCTATTAACACCATAAATCCTGCATAATTTAATGCACCTACTATTTTATCTGGAACTTTTCTTCTTGTTATAAGTTCAATTAATAAAATAACTGTCCATCCACCATCTAAAGCTGGGAATGGTAATAAGTTAAATACAGCTAAATTAATACTAAGGAATCCAAGGAAATATGTTAATGATATTAATCCATTTTTAGCAACTTGTGTTGACATTTTTATTATTGTAACTGGTCCTCCAACATCTGTCTTAAAGTTTACTTTTCCTGTAACCATCATAGCTAAGCTCTTATAAGTTTGACCTACTAATGAAATAGTTTCATTAAAAGATTCTTTAATTGATTGAATTATTGTTGGATTTTCAACAGGTGTATAATAAAACCCTATTTGATACATTTGACTACCATTTTCTTCTATTAGCTTAGGCGTAACAGTAATATTCTCTTTAGAACCATTTCTCTCTACTAACAAATCTACTGAATTACCTTTTGCCATTTGCACTCCCATTGAAACATCAGTAGTAGTAAATACTCTTGATCCATCTATCTTTAATATTCTATCTCCAACCTCTAATCCCGCTTCTACAGCTGGAGTATTTTCAGCTAATTTACTTATTACTGGTTCTGAATACCCTCTATTACTTATTATAAATGCAAATGCAATAATTGCAAATATAACATTCATAGTTACACCTGCTATTATAACACTAATTCTTCTTAGGGGTGATTTACTTGAAAAACTTCTCTCATCATCACTTTCTTCTTCTTCACCAAGCATTTTAACATATCCTCCAATAGGAAATAATCTTAATGAATATTGTGTCTCCTTACCCTTTTTAGATAAGATTTCTGGTCCCATCCCTATTGAAAATTCCTCTACTTTTATTCCATTAACCTTAGCCATAATAAAATGTCCTAATTCATGAACAATTACTAGTAAGCTAAAACCTAATATAGCCATTATAATATACATTTAATTCACTCCCATTTCCCACTTCATTCTTATATACTCTCTTACCTTTTTATCTAACTCTATAACACTATCAAGTGTTATTTCATCATAATAGTTATCCTTAAATACATTCATACAATCTTCTATTATTTCTGCTATTTGTAAAAACTTTATTTTTTCATCTAATAACAGTGCTACCGCTTCCTCATTTGCACCATTTAAGATTGTAGGAGCTAAACCACCAATTTTACCTGCTTCATATGCAAATCTTAAACATTTAAATGTTTCTAAATCTGGCTTTTCAAAAGTTAAGGCACCTAACTCATAAAAATTAAGTGGATTTGCTATCATTCCTTTTCTTTCTGGATAGTTTAGTGCATATTGAATAGGTAATCTCATATCTGGAGTTCCAAGCTGAGCAATTACGCTAGCATCTTTATATTCAACCATAGAATGAATTATGCTTTGTGGATGCACAACAACTTCAATATTGTCATAATCAGTATCAAATAAGAAATGTGCCTCTATAACTTCTAACCCCTTGTTCATCAAAGTAGCTGAATCTATAGAAATCTTTTGACCCATATTCCATTTTGGATGCTTAAGAGCCTCTTTGACAGTTACCTCTTTAAGATCTTCAGTTGTTTTTCCTCTAAATGGACCTCCAGATGCCGTTAATATTATTTTGTTTATATCTTTATTATTATAACCACTTAAACTCTGGAATATAGCACTATGTTCTGAGTCTACAGGTAATATTTTAACATTATTTTCTTTTGCCTTTTTCATTACAAGTTCACCTGCAACTACTAAAGTTTCCTTATTTGCTAAAGCTATATCCTTTTTAGCCTCTATAGCTGCTATTGTAGGTTTTAATCCTATCATTCCAACTACAGATGTTACTACTGTATCAATTTCATCTAAAGTAGCAATCTTAACTAATCCATCCATGCCTTTTAATACTTCTATATTAGGATATTCTTTTTTACAAAACTCCTTAATATCATTTGCAGAGCTTTCATCCATCATTCCTACATATTTAGGCTTAAATTCTCTTATTATATCTTTCATTTTTTCTACTGATGAATTTGCTGTAATTCCTATAAGCTTAATTTCATCTTCTGAATTTCTTATTACATCTAAAGTTTGAGTTCCTATAGAGCCGGTGGCCCCTAAAATTGAAATGTTTTTCATTAATACCTCCTATAAAGTTCCTTTAAATATTATATCTTTTGCAATTAAACAGTATATAGGTCCAATTAAGAATCCTATTATTCCAAAAATCTCTGCTCCTATATACATAGATAGCATTACTACTAACGGATGAATATCTAATTTAGAACTAAGAAACTTAAGTTCTAATACTTCTCTTACTATTTGTAGTAACAAATATAGTGCTATTAATCCAATTACTAATAAATACTCCTTTATTATTATATTGTATATTATAATTGGAATAAATACAATTATAGTTCCTACATATGGTAAAACATCTAATATCCCACATATAACTCCCAAAAATATAAAATTAGGTACTCTTAGTATTTTAAATCCTACAATAGTAATTATCATGCAGATAACTACTAATTTAGCTTCTATTTTTACTACTTCTCTTAAGTTATTCTTTTTTATTCGTATAGCTTCCACAATATTATATGGCAACAGAATATTTAGCAAATTAATAAATATTTTTTTATCAACTAATATAAAGTATACACAAATATTAGCAATCATATAAGATAAAATCCCCTGTCCTGTTATAGCCAGACTATTTTTAAAAGTTATAGAAGTTAAACTATGTGAATTGCTTTGTATAATTTTTCCTATATCAATATTAAGTATATTATTTATATTTGATATAAAATCTTTAATTACTTCTAAATTATTTATATATATTTTTTGTATTAATGATATAATCGAATTTCCAAAATAAAATATAAAACAAAATATTAAAATATTTGTTATTAAAATAGTTAGTGCTCCTGCAATCTCCTTTTTATTAATTACTTTCTTTATTAAATCATATATTGGAGTTGTTAAAATAATTAAAATTAAAATAGTCATAAATGGTTTAAAATAATTTTTTATTGCAAAAGTTATAACCATAAATATTACCAATAAAAACAATAAATCTACTAAAGTTTGATACTGATAATGCTTTTTATATCCATTATATAGCCTCATTTTCCCCTCAACCTTTTTATATTGATATAAATATATTATAAATTTATTATAAATAGATTTTTTTTATACTATATAAATATATATTATTTTCATTTAATATAAAGCCTATATTAAAACATAACCTTTATAAAAAAAAGAGATTTCAAAATGTAATATGATTTTAAACAACTCTGTTTAATATTCATATTATACTTTGAATAATCTCTTAGTTTTAAATTCCTAATATAAATGTTAAATAATAAAAAACAACAACTGCATTAAATAAAATTGAATCGAATCTATCCAATACTCCCCCATGTCCTGGAATAAGGTTACTATAATCCTTTAATCCAACATATCTTTTTATAGATGATGCTACTAAATCACCAAATTGACCCATTATTCCGCATAATGCACCTATTAAAAAGAAATGAATTATATTTATGCCCGGCATATATGAACTAAATATAACACCAAATACTCCGCATCCAATAGTTGCACCTAAAAATCCACCTATTGAGCCTTCAACCGTCTTATTAGGACTCACTTTTGGACAAAGCTTATGCTTTCCAAGATATCTTCCAAAATAATAAGCTGTAGTATCAGAAAGCCATGATCCAATAAATATTAACCATACTAAGTATTGACCTCCAACTTTCTCATTAACTAATGGTATGAAACTAAATAATATACCTACATATATAAACCCTAAGAAAGTTGTAGAAACATCTACAAATGAATACTTTAAATTAATTATAGGAATCATTAATCCAATAACCATAGTTATAACTAAAATATACATCATTTTTTCAAAATCATTATTTATTAAATAATATATAACCAATAATATATAACCAATTATTGAAACACTTTTTATCTCTTTACTTTTTAAAGCATTATAAAATTCGTATAATCCACATATAGATAATGCTATAGTAAATAGCTTAAGTGGTAATCCACCTAATAATACAAATATTAATAATGGAGCAAGTACAACAGCTCCTATATATCTACTATTTAACTTCAATATTTTAAACCTCCTCTAAATTAAACCCCACCGTATCTTCTATCTCTATTTTGATAATCATAAATAGCTTGTTGTAAATCCTTTTCCCTAAAATCAGGCCAATTTACATTTGAATACCAAAATTCTGAATATGCACATTGCCATAATAAGAAATTACTTATTCTTTGTTCTCCTGAAGGTCTTATTATTAAGTCTGGATCCGGACAATCCTTTGTATATAAATAGTTTGAAAATCTTTCTTTTGTAATATCTTCTTTGCTTATTTTTCCACTTTCTATATCAGTAACTAAATCAATTACTGCTTTTACAATTTCGTCTCTTCCACCATAATTAAAAGCAACATTTAATACTAAACCTGTATTATCTTTTGTTAATTCTATAGAATCTTCTATTTGTTTTTTACAGTCTTCTTGAAGTTCACTAATATCTCCTAAAACTTTTAATTTAACTCCATTTTTATGTAGTTCATTAACTTCACTTTTTAAATATTGAACTAAGAGTCTCATTAATGCATTAACTTCATCTTTAGGTCTCTTCCAGTTTTCAGTTGAAAAAGCATATAAAGTAATAAACTTTATTCCTAGCCTATCTGCTTCTTTAACTATTCTTCTTATAGTTTCAACACCTGCCTTATGGCCCATAGTTCTTGGCATATTTCTTTGTTTCGCCCATCTTCCATTTCCATCCATAATTATTGCTACATGTTGAGGAATATTTTTTTCATCTATTTCCATATTTACTTCTGCATTATTTTTAGTAGGTTTAAAAAAATTAAACATTTACTTTCTCCTGCCTCCAACTTTCTATAAGCTTATAGATTTTCCTATAAAAAAAACCTGCTAAATAGCAGGTCTTAAATTGACATAATCTCTTTTTCCTTAGCTACAATAAGTGAATCTATTTCTTTTACAAATTGATCTGTTTTCTTTTGAACAGCATCTTCACCTTTTTTAACTTCATCTTCTGAAATATGTCCATCCTTCTTTAATGCCTTAATCTTTTCGTTAGCATCTCTTCTTATAGATCTAATTGCTACTTTAGCATCTTCACCTAACTTTTTAACATTTTTAACAAGATTTCTTCTTGTTTCTTCTGTTAATTCAGGAACTAATAATCTAATTATAGATCCATCGTTAGATGGGTTAATTCCTAAATCAGATTTTAAGATAGCCTTTTCTATATCTTTTAATAATGATTTATCCCATGGAGTTATAACTAACATTCTTGGTTCTGGTGCTGAAATATTCCCAACTTGTTCTATTGGGCATAATCCTCCGTATGCTTCTACTTGTATTCTATCTAGCATCTTTGGATTAGCTCTACCAGCTTTTAATGTTGTTAAATCAGAAGTTAAAACTGATATAGTTTTTTGCATTTTTGATTCTGCCGTATTTAATAATTCCTTTATCATAGAATCCTCCCTATTATTTAGATACAATTGTACCTATTTTTTCACCTTCCATTACTCTCTTGATATTACCTTCTTCGCTAATACCAAATACTAGTATTGGAATACTATTATCCATACATAATGTAGTTGCTGTTGTATCCATAACTTGTAATCCTTGTTCAATTACTTCCATATATGATAGTTTATCATATTTTTTAGCATCTGCAAACTTATTTGGATCTTTATCATATACACCATCAACATTTTTAGCAAGTAAAATTACATCTGCTTCTATTTCAGCTGCTCTTAAAGCTGCTGCTGTATCAGTTGAGAAATAAGGATTTCCTGATCCTGCTCCAAAAATTACAACTCTTCCCTTTTCTAAATGTCTAACAGCTCTTCTTCTTATGAAAGGTTCTGCTATTTCTTTCATTTCTATAGCAGTTTGTACTCTTGTTTTAACACCGATACCTTCTAAAGCATCTTGAAGTGCTAATGCATTTATACAAGTAGCTAGCATTCCCATATGGTCTGCAGTAGTTCTGTCCATACCTTCACCAGTTCTACCTCTCCATATATTTCCTCCACCTACAACTAAACCAACTTCAACATCCATATCTACTAAAGTTTTAACTTCTCTTGCGATTCTTCCTACTACATCAAAGTCAAAACCAAATCCATTTGATCCAGATAAAGCCTCACCTGATATCTTTAACATTACTCTCTTATATTTACTATTTGCCATTGTAATCCCTCCTGCTATATATGTATTCTCTTTTCCTTAAAAAAAGAGAACACAAAAGTGTTCTCTTGATATTACATACCCATAGTCTTAGCAACTTCTGCAGCGAAGTCTT
>JAFNXG010000028.1 GCA_017383505.1 Clostridium sp. | reverse complement strand
CTTACCCCAGAAGAGAAAATGCGTGAAAAAATAAAGTATGAGATTGCAGAAGAGTTAGGGCTAAGTGATAAAGTTGATTTATATGGGTGGGGGGGATTAACTGCCGAAGAAACAGGGAGAATAGGTGGAATAATGACTAAGAGAAAAAAGGAATTAAAACTTCCTACTAATGAGCAAATCTTAGGTAGAAAATAATAGATTGACTTAATATTCTATTACATAGTATTATAAAGGTTAGAAATTTCTTTCAGTATAAAGATAATTATAGTATATATTTATTTTTAGTTTTGAAATAAAACAGATAGGGGGGAATAATATGGCATATGGAGAATTCGCCAAGATATATGATGAATTAATAAATGAAGATATTAATTATGATGAAATGGTAAAGCGTATTTTAGATATTTGTAATCTTCATAACTTGGAGTTAAATGATTATTTAGATATTGCTTGTGGTACAGGAAATGTAACTATAAGAATAGCTAAGTATTTTAAGAATATTTATGGAGTTGATTTATCAGAAGATATGTTAAGAGAAGCTTTTGATAAATTTAAAAAAGAGAAAATAAAAGGAAAAATAATATGTCAAGACATGACAGAGTTGTCTCTTAATAGAGAGTTTGATTTAATAACATCTGTATTAGATTCTACTAATTACATAACAGATATAAATGGTCTTCAAGAGTATTTTAAAGGCGTATATAATCATTTAAAATCAAATGGATTATTTATATTTGATGTTAATTCATATTATAAGTTATCAGAAATATTAGGTAATAATATTTATACATATAGTGAAGAAGAAGTTTTTTATACATGGGAAAATGTTTTTGAAGAAGATTTACTTTCTATGTTCTTAACTTTCTTTGTAAAAAAAGGAGAGCTTTATGAAAGATTTGAGGAGGAACATCTAGAAAGAGCCTATACTGAAGAACAATTAGAAAAAGAATTAGAAAAAGCAAATCTAGAGGTTATAGCTAAATTTGATGGCTATACTGAGAATTATGTACAAGCAAATACTGAAAGAATAGTATATGTAGTAAAGAAAAGATAAGATATGGAGGAAAAATATGAGTGATAAAATAATTAGAGCAGTTGCTAAAAATGGAATGGTGAGAATAATAGCGGGAATAACTACAGATTTAGTTGAGGATGCTAGATCAATACATGAATGTACACCAGTTGCAGCTGCATCATTAGGAAGAATGTTAACTGCAGGAGCTCTTTTAGGAGCAACATTAAAATCATCAAAAGAAGTAATGACATTAAGAATTAATGGTGGCGGAGATGCTAATGGTGTTGTTGTTACTGCTTATGAAGGAGCTAAAGTTAAAGGTTATATTGGAAATCCTTATGGAGATATGCCACTTAATGCAAAGGGTAAATTAGATGTTGGTGGATATATAGGTAAAAATGGTAGCTTAATGGTTATAAAGGATTTAGGAATGAAGGATCCATATGTGGGCCAAGTTCCAATACATTCTGGAGAAATTGCAGAAGATTTAGCTTACTACTTTACTGTATCTGAACAAACACCATCAGCAGTGTCATTAGGAGTTTTAGTTGATAAGGACTACTCAATTAAAGTAGCAGGAGGATTTATAATTCAAATGTTACCTGATGCAGATGAGTTCTTAGCTGATATAATAACTTACAGATTAGAAGAAATTCCGTCTCTAACAACTATGTTAAGTGAAGGAAAGAGCATGGATGATATTTTAGATTACATATTTGGAGATATGGATTTAAAGATATTAGAAGAAATTAAACCAGAGTTCACTTGTGATTGCTCAAGAGATAAAGTTGAAAAAGCATTAATATCTATCGGTGAAAAAGATTTAAGAGAAATATATGAAGAAGGTAAAAATGAAGAGTTAAAATGCCACTTCTGTAATAAGACATATGTTTTCACTCAAGAAGAAATAGGAAGCTTATTAGCTAATACTAAAAAGTCTTAGTTAAAAATAAAAGAAGTTCTAAATAGAACTTCTTTTATTTTTATATGTTGTTTTATAATTTTGAGTAAATATTAACCAATGCAATCAACAATTATTAAGTTTATACGTATTATATAAGTAGTTAAAGAACCATTAAACTACCTCTATCTATTAGTTTTGTATTACTAAGATAAATAGGCTTAATATCATGTTTATATAGAAATTTTTTAACTTCATTACCAAAAGAATAATTTTCTAAAGAACCAAAAAAGGCTATGCAATCATCAGAAATCATACCTCCAACTCCTCCGATAAAGCCGTAATTAAATCCAGGTAGTTCAATATCTCCAAATGGAACTAATAAAATATCAAAACTTTCATCTTTTAACTTGTTATATATTCCATTATCATTAGTTATAAAAACATTTTCTTTTATTGGTAAAATAGAACATTTAGCATATCCTTGCTTGATATTTATATTTTTCTTATTTTTACAATAATCTAAAATTTTTTTATCTGTATATTTAAGATTATGTATAAGATAATTATCAGTAATATATGCGTTTAGCGGTATGTTTTCAGGATATTTTGAAGATAAAGTACTATCGCTTTCAATGAATTTTATTTTTTTTGAGTTTAAAATTTCTTTAAATGAATTAGTTATATTTTTATTAATAATTATGGTTTTATTATTTTTATCAAGTATATTTAATTGTATATCTACATGACCGTTAATAGCATCATAAAGTTCTTCACTTTTAGGTACTTTCAATACTTCATAACCTAAGTTTTTAAGTGAATTTATTTCAATTTGAGTAGTTCTATAATCAACGAAACAAATCATTAATCTTCTCCTTATTTTTAGTATATTTCTTATAACATATAAAATATTCTAAAAAAAATCAATATTTTCTTAATAAGTGTACATACCAGGGAGTATATAGATAAAAAATTTATACATACTAATATTAAGAAAGGAGTGAAATCCATGCTTGTGATAAGATTAGTGCATAATAATGATATAGATTTAGTAAATGAACTACAAGAGCTTAGAGAGCTATTAAAGAAGAAGAATATTACTATTGGTCTTGTAGAAAGCGCTAATGGTAGTTCTAATTTAATAAAAATTATATGCGATGAAGAGTGTTATAATGAAAAAATTAAAGGTATGATATATTTATATGTAAGTAATATTTTATATAATATAGTGATAGAAAAGTATAGAAAAAAAGAACTTTTAAATTTCTTAACAGAAACTTATTTCTTTTTAAAGCAAGAAGAGATAATTGAATTAGAAGATATGATTATGAAAGTTTTAAGAAGCGAAGAAAATTTAAAGAAAGAAAAAATGGTATATTGTATAAGTAAGATAAATACTATAATAGAAAAAATAAAAGCGTGTTTAGAAGAAAATGAAGAGATAAATATAAAAGGCTTTATAACATTTAGAATGAAAGAATTAAGAGAAGATATAGAAGATATTATTGATAAAGTTATAGAAGAGTATATGGTTGAGAAAGAGTATAAAGAATTTGTAAAATTACTAAAGTACTTTGTTGATATTCAGGAAAGTAAAATAGAAAAAATTAATATATATATTCATGATGGCGGTGCATATGTTTTAAAAGATGGTTTTGGAAATGATTTGTTTACTGAATTTATAAATGATTTATCAGAATGTAGAATAGACACCGAAGCGAAAATAGAAGATATAATAATAAGTGGCTTAATAACTAATGCCCCAAAACAAATAATAATTCATCATAAAGAAAATTGTATAAACTCTGAATTTATAGAAACAATAGTTAATGTATTTGAAGACAGAGTATTTTATTGTGCAGGATGTTCAAGCTGTACTTCATCTAAAGTAAAAATCTAAAAATAATAAAATTGAAAGTTTAGGGTTGTTATATAAAACAGCCCTTTTATAATATTGAAAAATATTATAAAGAAATTTAACATTTGAATATCTATGAAAAAACATACATAAGTGGTAAAATACATGGAGAACTATATAATAAAAAATAAAAAAAGGAACAAAATAAAAGTGTAACTCTAAAAACTAGGAGGTGATTTTCATGAATTGGAACTTTAAAAAAAATATTAAACTTAAAGGGGTTCAGATATTAACTCTAGGATTTATATTAGTAATACTAATTGGTGCATTGATATTAACATTACCGATATGTACAACAAGCGGAGAAAGTACTAACTTTTTAGATGCAATATTTACTGCTACATCAGCAGTTTGTGTTACTGGATTAATAGTGGTAGATACAGGTACCTATTGGAATATGTTTGGACAAACGGTAATTATGATACTAATAGAAATTGGTGGATTAGGATTTATGTCCTTTACAACATTGATTGCTATTATATTTGGTAAAAAAATTACTTTAAGAGAAAGACTAATATTACAAGATGCAATGAATACATTTAATATTCAAGGATTAGTAAAGATGGTTAAGTATGTATTATTATTTACAGTGTCTGTACAGTTTTTTGGAGCTTTATTATTTTCAACTCAATTTGTTCCTGAATATGGATTAAAAACAGGCGTATTTTATAGTATATTCCACTCAGTTTCAGCTTTTTGTAATGCAGGATTTGATATATTAGGAGAATTTAGTAGTTTGACATCTTACAATTCTAATGCTGTAGTAATATTAGTAGCTTCTGCATTAATTATAATTGGTGGGTTAGGATTTACTGTTTGGAATGAATTGTATACTACTAAAAGTATAAAGAGAATATCATTACATGCAAAAATGGTAATATTAGTGACAGCTGTATTAATAATAGGTGGAACAATATTAATGTTTGTATTTGAACATAATAACCCTAATACTATGGCAGAAATGTCTGTTGTAGATAAAATTATGAATTCATTTTTTGCATCTGTTACCCCAAGAACAGCTGGATTTAATAGTATTCCAACTGATGGTATGACAACAGCAGGAAAATTCTTAACTATTATTCTTATGTTTATAGGAGGATCTCCAGGGTCTACTGCTGGTGGAATAAAAACAACAACAATAGGAATAGTGTTTATTACAGTATTATGTGTAATAAGAGGAAGAGAAGATTCAGAAGTATTTAAAAAGAGATTTAATAAAGATTTAGTATATAGAGCATTTACTTTAATTTTTATAGGATTTATTTTAGTAGTAAGTGTTACAATGTTGTTATCTTATACAGAAAAAGGGGCTAGCTTTATATCATTATTATATGAAACAGTATCAGCCTTTGGAACAGCAGGTTTAACTATAGGTTTAACAACTAAATTAAGCACTATAGGAAAGATATTAATTATTTTTATGATGTATTTAGGGCGTGTTGGTCCGTTAACAGTTGCATTATCTCTTACTAAGAAGAAAGTAAATCCAGGAATTAAGTATCCAGAAGGAAAAATTTTAATAGGTTAGGTGAGTACAATATGGCAAATAATAAGCAGTTTGTAGTTATAGGTTTAGGGAGATTTGGAGAATCTGTAGCTAAAACTTTATATTCATTAGGACATGATGTTTTAGTAATTGATATGGATGAGGATTCTATTCAAGAAATTTCAGATTCTGTAACACATGCAGTACAAATGGATGCAACAGATGAAGGTGCACTAAGAACTTTAGGTTTAAGAAACTTTGATGTAGCAGTAGTTACAATTGGTTCTAATATACAAGCAAGTGTAATGGTAACTTTACTAGTTAAAGAATTGGGAGTAAAATATATAATTGCAAAAGGTCAAAGTGATTTACATGCAAAAGTATTATATAAGATAGGTGCAGATAGAGTTGTATTACCTGAAAAAGATATGGGTGTAAGAGTTGCTCATAATTTAGTTTCAGCTAGCATATTAGATTTTATCGAATTATCGCCTGATTATAGCATTATGGAATTAAGAGTTCTCAATGAATGGGTTGGAAAATCATTAAAGGATATTAAACTAAGAAGTAGTTACGGAATTAATATTATGGCTATAAAGAAGGGAGAAGAGATTAATATTTCTCCAAGAGCAGAAGATGTTTTAGAAAAGGATGATATAATTGTTGCTATAGGATCTGCAGATGATTTAAGCAATTTAGAAGATATGATTGTTAAAAAAAGATAAGAGGTGCAAAGTGATAGTCATTGAAAGTAAAGACAATACATTATTTAAATACACAAGAAAATTAAAAGAAAGAAAGCATAGAGTAAAGGAAAATAAATATATAATAGAAGGCTTTAGATTAGTACAAGAAGCATTTAAAGCAAACTGCAGTATAGACTATGTTGTAGTTAATGAGAGTGGAAAAGATAAATTAGATGATTATTTATCTGAATATATGGATAATATTAAGATATATCAAATGAGAAATGATTTGTTCTCACAGTTATCTTCAACTGAAAATACGCAAGGTGTAATAGCTGTATCCAATATAAATAACTCAATTAATGATATAAATGGAGACTTTTATTTATTATGTGATAAAGTTCAGGACCCAGGTAATTTAGGAACTATTATTAGAACTGCTCATGCAGCTGGAGTAAATGCTATTATATTAACTAAAGGTACTGTAGATATTTATAACGATAAAACAATTAGATCAACAATGGGCTCTATATTCTATACTCCAATAATTTATGATAATGATTTAAGTTTACTAAAGAAATTAAAAGATGAAGGATTTAGCTTAGTTGCAACTTCATTAGAAGAGTCTAAGAATTTCTTTGATGAAGATTTATCAGGGAAAGTAATATTATCTGTTGGGAATGAAGGTAATGGAATAAGTGAAGAAATTTTTGCTCTTGCAGATAAAAAAGTAAAAATACCTATGCCTGGTGGAGCAGAATCATTAAATGTTGGTATTGCAACTTCTATAATTCTTTTTGAAAAAGTAAGACAAAGTTTATATAAAATAAATTTAAAATAAACTATTGAAAAAAATATTGGTTATTTGTATAATAAATTGTAAATAAATATTAAAAGACAATGAATGAGAAAGTAGATATAGTGGAGTATACAGGGAGAAAAGACCTTAGACTGTAAGTCTTTTTATATAAAATTATATTGAAGTTCCCTCAGGAGTCCTAACTGTGAAATTATAGTAGTAGTTAGCGGTTTAAGCCGTTATTTAATTAAGATGAGCATTTTATTAAATGAAATGCTAATTAGGGTGGTAACGCGGATATTCCGTCCCTTTATGGGATTGAGTATCCTTTTTTTATGGAAAATTTTATAAACTTATTAAAAATAATAGGTAGTCATAAATGATAAATTATATTAATTACTTAATAGTTTACATAATAAGTACTAAATATATAAATATACACCCATTATAAATTTATAAAATAAGAAGGGAGAATAAAAATGCAAGAAAAGTTATTAGCAATTAAAGAAGCAGCTTTTAATGAAATATCTTCTGCTGAAAATAGTGGAACATTAGAAGAAATAAGAGTTAAATATCTTGGGAAAAAAGGTGAATTAACTACAATATTAAGAGGAATGGGTTCATTAACTCCAGAAGAAAGACCTGTTGTTGGTAAATTAGTTAATGAAGCTAAAAATGAAGTTGAACAAAAATTAGAAGAGGTTGGAACATCAATCAAAACTAAGGAGAAAAATGCTAAGCTTGCAAGTGAAGTAATAGATATATCTCTTCCAGGAAAGAAAAATGTAATAGGTAAGAGACATCCACTTGACTTAACATTAGATAGAATGAAAGAAATATTTATTTCAATGGGATTCAGTATAGAAGATGGGCCAGAAGTTGAACTAGATCACTACAACTTTGAAGCTTTAAATATTCCAAAGGATCACCCAGCTAGAAGTGAACAAGATACTTTCTATATCAATGATAATATAGTTTTAAGAACTCAAACTTCTCCAATTCAAATTAGAACAATGGAAAATCAAGAACCACCAATAAAGATGATATCTCCTGGTAAGGTTTATAGATCAGATGCTGTAGATGCTACACACTCACCAATATTCTATCAAATGGAAGGTTTAGTAATTGATAAAGGAGTTACTTTTGCTGATTTAAAAGGAACTTTAGAATTATTTGCTAAGAAGATGTTTGGAGACAAAGTTGTAACTAAGTTTAGACCACACCACTTCCCATTCACTGAACCATCAGCAGAAATGGATGCTACTTGTTTCGTTTGTGAAGGAAAAGGCTGTAGAGTATGTAAAGGAAGCGGATGGATTGAAATATTAGGATGTGGAATGGTTCACCCTAACGTTTTAAGGAATTGTGGAATAGATCCTGAAGTTTATAGCGGATTTGCATTCGGATTTGGTGTAGATAGAATGGTTATGCTTAAATATGGCATTGATGATATAAGAGGATTATACGAAAGTGATATGAGATTTTTAAATCAATTTTAATTAGGAGGCAAAGTAAGATGAAAGTACCATATAATTGGCTTAAGGACTACGCTGAAATTAACGTAGACCCACACACATTAGGAGATAAATTAACTCTTTCAGGCTCGGCTTTAGAAGAGGTTATTATACAAGGTGACAATATAAAAAATGTTGTTACTGGTAAAATTACAAAAATAGAAAAGCACCCAGATGCAGATAGATTAAGTGTTTGCCAAGTAAATATAGGTGCAGCTGAAGAAATACAAATTGTAACAGCAGCAACTAATATGAAAGAGGAGGATGTAGTACCTGTTGCTCTTCATAAATCAATTTTAGCTGATGGAACTGAGATTAAAAAAGGTAAAATGAGAGGGGTAGTATCTAACGGTATGTTCTGTTCTGAAGAAGAACTAGGAATAGCTGGAGATGAACCTGTTCACGGATTAATGATTTTACCAACAGATGCTCCATTAGGAATGGATATTAAAGAGTACTTAGGATTAAACAAGGCAATATTAGATTTTGAAATAACTTCTAATAGACCTGATTGTTTAAGTATGGTTGGTATGGCTAGAGAAACAGCAGCAACTTTAAGAACATCTTATACTATGCCAAACTTTAATTATGAAGCTAAATGTTCAACTAACATAAATGATGAATTAAAAGTTGAAATAAAGAGTGATTTATGTAGAAGATATATGGCTAGAGGTGTTAAAAATGTTAAAGTAATGCCATCACCAGGTTGGATGCAAGAAAGACTTTTAGAAGCAGGTGTTAGACCTATAAACAACATAGTTGACATAACTAATTTTGTTATGTTAGAGCTTGGTCAACCAATGCATGCTTTTGATGCAAGACAAATAGAAAGTAAGACTATAGTTGTTGAAACTGCTAAAGATGGAGAAATGTTTACAACTTTAGATGAAATAGAAAGAGAATTAGATTCTAGCATATTAATGATTAAAGATGGTTCTAAGTCTGTAGCTGTTGCTGGAATTATGGGCGGATTAAACTCAGAAATTCAAAATGATACTACAGAAGTAATATTTGAATCTGCAAACTTTGAAGGAACTAATATAAGAGTAAGTTCTAAAAAATTAAACTTAAGATCAGAAAGTTCTTCAAGATTTGATAAAGATATAGATCCAAACTTAGCAAAACTTGCAATAGATAGAGCATGTACTTTAATTTGTGAATTAGGGTGCGGGGAAGTTATGGAAGGAACTATAGATATTTATAACTCAGTAAAAGAAGAAGGTTCTATAACTGTAGATTCTAATTGGATAAATAAATTCTTAGGAACTGAAATTTCAAAAGAAGAAATGAAAAAATCATTAGATTCTTTAGATTTAAAGACAACTATCGAAGGAGAAATGTTAGTTATAACTATACCAACATTTAGAATAGATATTGCTATAAAAGAAGATATAGCAGAAGAAATTGCTAGAATTTATGGATATGACAAGATTCCTACAACTATATTTAAGGTTTCAACTGAAAGAGAACCAAAATCTAAAAATGAATTATTAAGTGATAAAGTTATAGATGTAATGGTAGGTAGTGGAGTAAACCAATCTATAAGCTATTCATTTGTATCTCCAAAGGTATTTGACAAAGTTAATATAGCTAAAGATAGCGAATTAAGAAATGTAGTTAAAATTAAAAATCCATTAGGTGAAGATTATAGTGTTATGAGAACTACAACTCTTCCTTCTATGATGGAATGTTTAGGAAGAAACTACTCAAGAAATAACGATTATGTTAGATTATTTGAAATTGGTAGAGTATACATACCAAATGAAGATGAAAAACAATTACCTACTGAAAAAAATATTTTAACTATAGGAATTTACGGAGATTGTGATTATTTAGATCTTAAAGGTATAGTAGAAAATGTTATAGATGGGTTAGGAGTAGCTAAAGCTAAATATGTAAGAGAAAGTGAAAATCCAAGCTATCATCCTGGAAAAACTGCAGCACTTATGGTTAGAAATAATAAGGTAGGTGTATTTGGAGAAATACATCCAGATGTAGTTGAAAACTATGGAATAGATGTAGATTGTTATGTTGCGGAATTAGATTTAGATGCTTTATTTGAAGCTGCAACTACAGTAAAAACTTACAAACCATTACCAAAGTTCCCTGCTGTAACTAGAGACATTGCTTTACTTTGTGATGACTCAATATTAGTTGCTGAAATAGAAGAAACAATAAGAAAAGCTGGTGGAAACTTAGTAGAAAAAGTTCAATTATTTGATATCTACAAAGGTGCACAAATACCAGAAGGAAAGAAATCTATAGCTTATGCTATTGCATACAGAGATGAAAAGAAAACTTTAGAAGATAAAGATATAGCTAAAGTTCATGATAGAATCCTTAAGGCATTAGAGCATAAATTAGGTGCTGTTTT
Organism: Clostridium sp.; assembly: GCA_017383505.1. Taxonomy (GTDB): domain Bacteria; phylum Bacillota; class Clostridia; order Clostridiales; family Clostridiaceae; genus Clostridium. The sequence continues at coordinate 7,404 of JAFNXG010000028.1, read as the reverse complement.
AAGATAATAAAATAAAAGGAAGTTGATATATTCAACTTCCTTTATATAATTATTAGAGATTTTTTCAATAAATATATTGGATGATAAGAAAATTTGGATTTTCTTAATCCTGGACTGCCGCAATCCTCTTCTCTATTTATATAAGTTGTATTCCTAAAATCTTTCTTTATAAATTCTCTACTTATAAATGAATAAATTCCCTTATAATCGGTATTACATCTTTCTATGTGTATTATAGCAGTATCTTTAAAGATTTCTCCAACTGAAAATCCAGCTAAATAAGGGCCTACATAAACAGCTATAGAACATAGATTTAAATAATCTAGATTATAAAGCAAATCTGTTATTTCTTTAATTTCAATACATAATTCTTCAGATACTGATGTTGTTTTTAAATGCCAATTTGATAATAGCTCTAAGCAATCTTTAATTTTATTTTCATTATCAATAGAAGTAATTGTATATTTATAAGAATGGATAAAAGAATTATAATTATTTCTTTTATTATGATATTTTTTTCCTTCTAGATTTAATAGTTCATTTGTTAAATATATATACTCAAAAGTATCTCTAGCTTCAACTGCTTCAAAAGAGAGAGTGGTAAATTTTTTCAAATCATCAATAAAGATATCTTCTATATCCCCTAATAGATATATACTATTATTTTTAGACAATGATTTTAAATTAAGAATTAAATCTTCAAGACTTGATTTTTCATATCCCATTGGCATCATAAAGAAGGTACCATAATTGGTTTCTTTTTTTATTACTAAGCAGTTATTTATTATAGAATATTTAGTTTTACATAAATGTCTCCATAAATATAAAGCTGGAAATGAATATTCATAAGATTTAGTATTTAAATTTTTTAAATAATTATCAAATAAATCTTTATCATTAATTGTTAAATCTCTAAAGTTATCCAATTTTTCATCCCCTTATTGTAAAAAAGAAAAGTTATATATATTTATTTTATTTTTATAGTAAAAATGTGTGTAACATTAAATAAGAAAATAATAGTAATTAAAACTTTTAGCATGAATATAATTTTAAGAATAAATATTTATATAAGGGAATGAAATATAATGAAATTAAAAAGTTTAATATTGAATTTAACAAAAGAAGATATATTAAATTTAATATCATTACAAGATAAAATATTAATAGATAATTTAGAGTTAAATAATGAAATTAAGCTAAGTGGAATTTATAAGTTGGTTGGATTAAACGTTAATTTCTATACATCTCTTCGTATAGATAGTTTTAAAAATAATATAATTAGTATTGATATAAATGATTTTCAAATATCTAAGAAAAGTTCTTTAAACCCACTAGTAAAAGGAACTATATCTATTATAAATAAATCTATAAATGATATAGATGGAGTAAATATAGATAATAAATCATTAACTATTGATATTGAAAGAGTAATTAAAGTTTATTGTACAGATAATTTAGGTATTAAGTTAGATAAATTAAATATTAATAGTTTGAATAGCCAAAATGGCTATATTGAACTTGCTATTGATACGCTGGATATTACTCTATCTGATTTAAAAAATATATATAATTTTATTAAAAATAAAAAGCATAAATAATATGTATAGTCTATTATATATGGTATCTTTATACAATAATAGAAATATGATATTATAATAGACATAATAATTGGAAAACGTTTAGGAATGATAAAGATGTATTTACATTACTTTTATAAGAAGTGAAAACACTTATGATATGCATTCTAAAGATAATTTTAGGAGGTAAATATATGAAGAAATATATTTTAGCTTTAGATCAAGGAACAACAAGTTCAAGAGCTATAATATTTGATAAGGAACAAAACATACATGGAGTAGCTCAAAAAGAGTTTACTCAAATATATCCTAAAGAGGGATGGGTTGAACATGACCCAATGGAAATATGGGAATCTCAATATGGTGTTCTTGAAGAGGTTTTGGCTAAAACAAACATAAATTTGGAGCAAATAGCTGCAATAGGTATTACAAATCAAAGAGAAACTACAATAGTTTGGGATAAAGATACAGGTAAACCTATATATAATGCTATAGTTTGGCAATGTAGAAGAACAGCCGACATTTGTGAAGAATTAAAAAATAATGGATTTGATAAATATATAAAAGAAAATACAGGGTTGCTAATAGATGCTTATTTTTCTGGAACAAAGGTTAAATGGATATTAGATAATGTAGAGGGTGCAAGAGAGAAAGCAGAAAATGGGAAGCTACTTTTTGGAACAGTTGATACTTGGTTACTTTGGAAGCTTAGTAATGGAAAGGTTCATATAACTGACTATACTAATGCTTCAAGAACTATGTTATTTAATATTAGATATTTACAATGGGATAATAATATATTATCAAAACTTAATATACCATACTCTATGTTGCCAGAAGTAAGAAGTTCCTCTGAAATATATGGATATACTAACTTTGGAGGAAAAGAGAATATTAAAATTCCTATAGCTGGTATTGCTGGAGATCAACAAGCTGCTCTTTTTGGGCAAGCTGCATTTAAAAAGGGAGATGCTAAGAATACTTATGGAACTGGATGTTTTTTACTAATGAATACTGGAGAAGAATTAGTAGAAAGTAAGCATGGACTTTTAACTACTATAGCTATAGGCATAAATGGAAGGATTAATTATGCATTAGAAGGATCTGTTTTCATGGGAGGAGCGATTATTCAGTGGCTTAGAGATGAAATGGGATTATTATCTGATGCTAAAGATTCAGAGTGTTTTGCAAAGAAGGTTGAAAATAATGGTGGTGTTTATGTTGTACCTGCTTTTGTTGGTCTTGGAGCACCATATTGGGATATGTATGCAAGAGGTTCTATATTTGGATTAACAAGAGGGTCAAATAAAAATCATATAATTAGAGCTTCTCTTGAAGCAATTGCTTATCAAGTTAAAGATTTAATAATTGCTATGCAAGAAGATTCAGGTTGTCCAATTAATACTTTAAAAGTAGATGGTGGAGCAAGTAGAAATAAATTATTAATGCAATTTCAATCTGATATAACTAACATAGAAGTGTATAAGCCTATAATAACAGAAACTACAGCTCTTGGGGCTGCTTATTTGGCTGGGTTAGCGGTAGGATATTTTACTAGCCTTGATGAAATATCTCAAAATTGGTGTGTAAGAGAAAAATATATGCCTAAAATGGATAGTAAGGATAGAGAAGTATTATATTCTGGATGGAAAAAAGCTATAAACAGAGCACAAATGTGGGAAGAATAGATATATATTATTAATTAAAATATATAAATAACATTAAATTTAATAAAAATGATAATTTTACGAGTCAAGAACATATGTTCTTGACTCGTAGTTTCTTTAAATAAGTAATAATATTTAGAAATATAGGGGAAAATAAAATATATATTTATATGAAGTGGATGTGATTATATGAAGATATTGAAATATATGTTGATTTTTATTCCAATCAGCATAATAGGTAAGTTTATGAACTTTCCCTCTTCTGTTATGTTTATATTGGCAGCCTTATCTATTATTCCCCTTGCAGGGATAATGGGGGAAGGAACAGAAGAAATATCCTTTTATACTGGACCTAAAGTAGGTGGGTTTTTAAATGCTACTTTTGGTAATGCGACAGAACTAATAATATCATTTTTTGCCTTAAAGCAAGGGTTGTTTGAAGTTGTTAAATCTTCAATATCTGGGGCTATAATAGGGAATATATTATTAGTATTAGGTGCTAGTATGTTAATTGGAGGAGTAAAACATAAGCATCAAAAATTTAATAAAAACATAGTAGAAGTATCATCTAGTATGCTTTTATTTGCTGTTATAGGGCTTTGTATACCAGCAGTGTTTACTCATACATTTAATAATAGTTTATTAAATACAAAATACGAGGGACTTAGTTTAGCAGTAGCAGTTATTATGTTTATATTATATATATTAAGCCTAGTATTTTCATTTTTTACACATAAAGAATTATATAATGTGAGTTATGAAGAAGAAGGAGAGGCAAAATGGTCCTTAAAGAAAGCAATAATTATATTAGTATTAGCTACTGTAATTATAGCAATAGAAAGTGAATTTTTAGTTGATGGTGTTGAAGGAATAACAAGTAAACTAGGATTAAGTGAGGCTTTTGTAGGAATTATATTGATTCCTATTATAGGTAATGCAGCAGAGCATACTACGGCAGTTGCGATGGCGTTAAAAAACAAAATGGATGTAGCAATTGAGATTTCAATAGGATCAAGTTTACAAGTAATATTATTTGTAGCACCAATACTTGTATTTTTGAGCTTATTCTTTACACCAATGAGTATAATATTTAATCAGTTTGAGCTTATAGCACTTATAGTTTCAGTTTTAATAGCAAATAAAGTTGCTAGTGATGGTGAATCAAATTGGTTAGAGGGAGCTCAATTACTTGCAGTCTACTTAATAATTGCAGCAGGATTTTTTATATTGTAACTTATAAAATATATAATACTACTAAAGAAGATTATTAAAATATAAAATAATCAGTATTTATACTGGTTATTTTTTTATAAATATATAAAAATTAAATAAATATGTATAATTAATACTAGAAAAATACTAGTATATAAATTAAAATAACAGTATAATACATAATAAGGTGAGATGTAGATGGAAGAATTAAGAAAAACATTAGAAGAAGTTTTTAAAGAGGATATAATAAAGGTTGTTATCAGTAATAAGCTTAATAAAGAAGTTAAATATAATAAAATAACAATTAATTTAAAAGAAAATAATAAGGGAAAATTTTATCAAATAGAGAAATTTACCGATAAGCAAGTTTTTCATGAAAATATTAATGTTAGTATTATTAGCGATAAAGTATATGAATGTTTAGAAAGTAATTACAAACAAATGACTGCATGGTCTAATAATTATACATATGATATGAAAATATCTAAAAAGGGAAAAGTGTTTCTAGGTAAAAAGAAAAGCGATAACTCTAAACTAGTTAAAAAGGGCCATAATAAGGAAAAAAACTATATACTAAAAGAAGGAATGATTATTGAGCCACTTATAGATCTTGGAGTATTCACTAAAGATGGTAAGGTTATTAATTCTAAGTATGATAAGTACAAACAAATTAATAGATTCATAGAAATTATAGATGATGAAATTAAGAAAAATGATTATAAAGAATTAACTATATTAGATTTTGGATGTGGAAAATCATATTTAACATTTGTTTTATATTATTATTTTGTAAAAATAAAAAATATAGATGTTAAAATGATCGGATTAGACCTAAAAGAAGATGTAATTAAAAAGTGTAATGAAATTGCTAAGAGATATAACTATGATAATCTACACTTTGAACTTGGAGATATAAATGGATTTAAATATAACAATAAGGTAGATATGGTTATTACATTACATGCTTGCGATACAGCAACAGATTATGCTTTATATAATGCTATAAAGTGGAATAGCAAAATGATATTCTCAGTACCGTGTTGCCAACATGAATTTAATTCTCAAATGAAAGCTAATGAATTATCTATATTAACTAAATATGGTATTGTACAAGAGAGAATAGCTGCTCTTATGACAGATAGTGTTAGAGCAAATTTATTAGAATGTGTAGGATATAAAACTCAATTATTAGAATTTATAGATATAGCACATTCACCTAAAAATATATTAATTAGGGCTTCAAAAGCAAATATCTCAAGAGAGAAAAAAGAAAAGTCATTAAATGAAGTAAATAATTTAATTAATACTTTTAATTTTGAGCCTACATTATATAACTTATTAAAGAATGATAGCTTAATTTAGAATAGTAAAAGCAGTAGATAGTTTATTTACTGCTTTTACTATATAGAGAATATAAAAATTAAACATATGGAGGTATATGTGAGTAATAAAAGAAAAAAACTATTTAATCTTATTTATGGAAGAACTTTAATAATACTTATATTAATTATTATTCAATTAGCTATACTGTTTATTACATTTAATTGGCTTAAAGGAGACTTTGCTTATTTATATAATGGATTTAATCTACTAACATCTATTTTAATTATTTATATATTGAATAAAAAGGGAAATCCATCATTTAAATTAGCATGGATAATCCCAATACTTATATTTCCTGTATTTGGAACATTATTTTATTTATTTCTTAAGTTACAAGTTGAAAGTAAATTGGTTAGTGATAAATTATCTAATGTTATTAGTGAGACTCAAGAATACTTACAGCAAGATAATACTATACTTAAAGATTTAGAAAAAGAAGACATGCATGTAGCAAATTTATCAAAATATATGAAAAATATAGGAGGATATCCTATATACAAAAATACAAATGTTAAATATTTTTCTCTAGGCGAAAAAAAATTTGAAGAAATGAAAATTCAATTAGAAAAAGCAGAGAAATTTATTTTTATGGAGTATTTTATAGTAGAAGAGGGGTATATGTGGTCATCTATACTTGAAATCCTAGAAAGGAAAGTTAAAGAAGGGGTAGAAGTAAGAGTTATGTATGATGGTATGTGTAGTTTATCATTATTACCTTACAATTATCCTAAAATTCTACAAGGTAAAGGTATAAAGTGTAAGATATTTTCTCCAGTAAGGCCAGCTTTATCTACGGTTCAGAATAATAGAGATCATAGAAAAATTCTTGTTATTGATGGTAAAATAGCATTTAATGGTGGAATAAACTTAGGTGATGAGTATATAAACCGTATAGAGAAGTATGGACATTGGAAGGATACTGCAATAATGTTAACTGGACATGCAGTAAAAAGTTTTACTTTAATGTTTCTTCAAATGTGGAATATAACTGAGACAAGCCATGATGATTTTAAAAAATATATATTAATTGAGGAAAAGCAAGAAGATTCCTATGGATATATAATGCCATATGGAGATAGTCCTTTAGATAATGAGAATGTTGGCGAAAATGTATATATGGATATATTAGCAACAGCTAAAAAGTATGTTCATATTATGACTCCTTATTTAATAATAGATAATGAAATGATTACAGCATTAACTTATGCTGCTAAAAGAGGAGTTGATGTTAAAATTATACTTCCTCATATACCAGATAAGAAGTATGCATTTATGTTAGCTAGGACTTACTATCTAGAGCTTATAGAGGCAGGAGTAAAAATATATGAGTATATACCAGGATTTGTACATGCTAAAGTATTTTCATGTGATGATGAAAAATCTGTAGTTGGTACAATAAATTTAGATTTTAGAAGTTTATATTTGCATTTTGAATGTGCAACATTTATATATAAGGCTCCAGTAATAAAAGATATAGAAGATGACTATAATGAAACACTAAAGAAATGCAAAAAGATTACTTTAGAGGATTATAAAAATTTAAATGTATTTTATAAGATTGGTGG
>JAFNXG010000206.1 GCA_017383505.1 Clostridium sp. | reverse complement strand
GTCATTCTGCTAACACCATAAATTTCACAAAGTTCTCTTTCACTTGAAATACAATTTCCAACTTTCCAAACTCCGTTAGCTATCTTCTTCATAAAATCATTTTTTAATTGATAATATACTGGTATAGGACTATTTTTATCTATCATATTATCACTCCCTATATTATTATATGACACACATATATAGTTGTCTATACCAGTTGTTCTTTTTTTGTATTATATACATATTTACTTATTATATGGAAATACTTATGTATATAAATTACAAGGAGATGGTATTTTGATAGATAAAACTTATTTGTATAATATTCCTTCAAAAAATATTCTTAATGATTATAAGCCTAAAAATTTATCAACCGATTCTCTTGAAAACTACCCTTTGGATTCTATTAATAATATAATTAATTCTAATTCAAATAATAATGATTCTATAAAATAACATTATAATAATAAAAAGTAAGGTATATACCTTACTTTTTTAAATTTAAAACAATTCCCTTTCCTCTTGTCATAGCTTCTATTGAATATCTAACTCCTTGTACTCCTATCCCCGATGCCTTCACTCCTAAAAATGGAAAATGATCTGGTCCTCTTTCTGTTTTGTTATTTATTTGAACTGTTCCAACTTGTAGTTTATTTGCTATATAAAAAGCATTATCTAGATTACTTGTAAATACAGCTGCTTGTAATCCATATTGAGATTTATTCGCTATATCTATTGCCTCGTCTTTATCCTTAACTCTAATTATTGGTAGTACAGGTCCAAATGGTTCTTCCCATGCTAATCTCATACTAGTTGTAACATAATCAAATAATGTTGGATATATAATATTTTTCTCCCTCTTACCTCCTACTATTAAATGAGCTCCTGCCTCTCTAGCATTATCTATTAATTCCCATACGAAATCAGCAGACTTTTCGTTTATAAGTGGTACTATTGAAACTCCTTCTTCATCTGGATTTCCAACTTTTAATCCTTCTACTAATTCTTTTAACTTAATAATTAATTCATCAGCTATTTCATCTTCTACTAAGACTCTTTTTACTGCTGTACATCTTTGTCCTGAATAAGAATACGCTCCATCTACTATATTTTTTGCAGCTAAATCTAAATCTGCATCTTTTAATACTATAGCAGCATCTTTACCTCCCAACTCCATTAATACCGGAACCATATTAATTATTTGTGATATTCTTCTTCCTACTTCACTGCTACCTGTAAAATTTATAAAATCTATATTAGGATGTGTTACAACATAATCCCCTATATCTGTTCCTTTACCTGTAATAGTATTTAGTACTCCATTAGGTACTCCTGCTTCTTCAAATATCTTAGCTAAATATAATCCACATAAACTTCCTTGAGTTGCTGGTTTAAAAACCACAGTATTTCCAGCTACTAAAGCTGGTGCGATTTTAGACGCTGCTAAATTTATTGGATAATTAAATGGAGATATAGCTAAAACTACTCCCATAGGTTCTCTTACTATAATAGATAACTTTTTTTTATCAAACCCTGGAAAACTATCACTTTGTATACTTTCTCCATAAATACTTTTTGATATATCTGCAGTAAATCTAATAAAATCCGCTGTTCTCTTTATCTCTGACTCTGCACTTTTTCTATCTTTTGCAATTTCTCGTATTAAAATATCACTTAATTCTACTATTCTTTCTTGTAATATATCTGCTGCTTTGTATAGTATTTCTGCTCTTTCATTAATAGGTGTATCTTTCCACTTTGTTTTTGAGTTAACTGCTACAGCTATTACCTCATCAATTTCTTCTTTAGTCATGGCCGGTACCAAACCTACTACATCATTATTAATAGGTGATTTAATTTCAATAAATTCGTTACTCTTACTATTACACCAATTTCCATCAATTAAATTTCTAAATTTTCTTTTCTCCCCTACCAAATTACTAAACATAGCTTCACCTCTATTTTGAATTGACTGATAATATTTTTACCTATTAAATAAATATTTATTAAATTTATATTTTTAATATAAGATAAAAATAGATTGCTTAATGTATGAAATATTATATTTCCATATCATTTAGCAATCTATCTTTTAAATACTATAACTATTATTACCTATGAGAAAATATTAATCCCGCTTCTTTACATTCAACCTTTAGTTTATCTCCAACCTTAATTTCACCTTTTAATAACTCATCACTTATCTTATCCACTATCTCTCGGTTTATTATACCTCTTAAAGGTCTAGCTCCAAAATCCAAACTTTTATTTTTACTAACAAGAAATTTATTTAAATCTTCATCATATATTAAATCAATATTTTTCTCTTTTAATCTATTAATAGTGTCCTTTAACATTATATTAACTATTTGTAATGTATCTTCTTCTTTTAACTGATTAAACACAATTGTATCATCTACTCTATTTAAAAATTCAGGCTTAAATTCTTTTTTCAATTCTTCTAGCACTATATCTTTTATTTTTTCATACTGAGCTTCTATAGAACCTGCTTCAATATCAAACCCAACTTTTCTCTGAGTTTTTATTTTCTGAGCCCCTACATTTGATGTCATTATTACTATTGTGTTTTTAAAATCTATAATCTTTCCTTTTCCATCTGTCAATCGTCCATCTTCCATTATTTGCAGTAAAATATTAAAAACATCTGGATGCGCTTTTTCTATTTCATCTAATAGTACTACCGAATAGGGCTTTCTTCTAACAGCTTCAGATAATTGTCCTCCTTCTTCATATCCAATATATCCTGGAGGCGCTCCTATAAGTCTGGATACAGAATGTTTTTCCATATACTCTGACATGTCAATTCTAATTAAATTACTAATTTTCCCAAACATTACTTCAGATAAAACATTACAAAGCTCAGTTTTCCCAACTCCTGTAGGACCGCAGAATATAAATGTTCCTATAGGTCTATTAGGATTCTTAAGTCCTACTCTAGCTCGTTTTACAGCTCTAGTTAATGCTTTTATAGCCTCTTCTTGACCAACTACTCTTTTCTTTAATGTTTCTTCTAAGTTTAAAAGTTTATCAGACTCTTTCTCTGTTAATCTTTGGACAGGAACTTTAGTCCAAATAGCTACTACTTTCGCAATATCATCTTCATCAACAATTTGAACTTCTGTACAACTATGTGTTTTCCATTCATTCTTTATCTTTTCAAATTCATCTTTTAAATTTTTTTCTCTATCTCTTAAACTTGCAGCCTTTTCAAAATCTTGATTTCTTATACTATCTTCTTTTTCACTTATAATTTTTTCTATATCTAATTCTTTCTTCTTAATCTCAGGTGGAAGAGTTAATCTTGAAATTCTTACTTTAGCAGCTGCCTCATCAATTAAATCAATAGCTTTATCTGGCATATATCTGTCTGTTATATATCTGTCTGCTAAATCTACCGCCATATATAATGCAGAATCTGTAATTTTAACCTTATGATGTGATTCATATTTATCCCTTAAACCAAATAAAATATTTATAGTTTCCTCTCTTGTTGGAGGCTCTACATTTACAGTTTGGAACCTTCTTTCTAAAGCTGCATCTTTTTCTATATGCTTTCTATATTCATCTATTGTTGTAGCTCCAATACACTTTATTTCTCCTCTTGCTAAAGCTGGTTTTAATATATTAGATGCATCAATTGCTCCTTCTG
>JAFNXG010000205.1 GCA_017383505.1 Clostridium sp. | reverse complement strand
TAGAGCAATTCCAGGAGAAACTACTGCATTTATAGGCAGTACAGGTAGTGGTAAATCTACGTTAATTAATTTAATACCTCGTTTTTATGATGTAACTAAAGGAGAGATATTAATAGATGGAGTAAATATAAAAAATGTTTCTCAATATGAATTAAGAGAAAAAATAGGATTTATCCCTCAAAAAGGTCTTTTATTTTCAGGTACACTCGAAAGTAATTTAAAATATGGTGGAGAGTATATAAGTGATGAAGATATAGAAAAAGCTTCTGAAATTGCCCAAGCAATAGAATTTATAAATAATAAAGAAGAGAGATTTAAGACAGAAATATCACAAGGTGGTTCTAATGTATCAGGGGGACAGAAGCAAAGGTTAGCTATAGCACGTGCATTAGCTAAGAAAGCAGAGATATTTATATTTGATGATAGTTTTTCGGCATTAGACTTCAAAACAGATGCAAGGCTTAGAAGTGCTATAAATAAAGAGCTAAGAAATAGTACTGTTTTAATAGTTGCTCAAAGAATAAGTACAATAATGAACGCTAATCAAATAATAGTTCTTGATGAGGGGAAGGTTGTAGGCAAAGGAACACATAAAGAGCTTATGAAAAATTGTGAAGTTTATCAACAAATAGCATTATCACAACTTTCAAAGGAGGAGCTTTCAGATGAGTAAGCATGGAATGAAAGGACCAGCGGGGGGAGGACCTATAGGTAAAATGGCAATGGGTGGAGAGAAGCCTAAAGATTTTAAGAAAACTATGAAAAATCTTATAAAATATTTAAAGCCGTATATTTTATCTATATTTATTGTAATGATATTTGCAATTGGATCTGCAGCTTTTTCAATAGTAGGACCTAAGATACTAGGTAATGCAACTACAGAAATTTTTAATGGATTAATTAAAAAAATTACTACTGCTAATTCTGAAGGAATTAATTTCGATAAGATAGGTAAAATAATTATATTTCTACTAGCTTTATATATAATTAGTACAATTTTTTCATTGATACAAGGTTGGATTATATCAGAAGTTGCTCAAAAGGTATCATATAATATGAGAAGGCAAATATCTGGAAAGATAAATAGAATGCCATTAAAATATTTTGATACTAGAACTCATGGCGAAGTATTATCAAGAGTTACTAATGATGTTGATACTGTTAGCCAAACTTTGAATCAAAGTTTATCACAGATATTAACAGCAGTTACTACTCTTATTGGTATACTTATAATGATGTTTTCTATAAGTTGGATAATGACTATGGCATCATTAATAGTAATTCCACTTACAGTAGGATTAATATCTTTAGTTGTTAAGAAATCACAAAAATATTTTAAGACTCAACAAGAATATTTAGGATACGTTAATGGTCAAGTTGAAGAAGTATATTCTGGGCATATAGTAATGAAAGCATTTAATGCTGAACAAAGAGAGGTTAATAAATTTAGTGAACTTAATGATACGCTTTATATTAGTGCATGGAAATCTCAATTTTTATCGGGTATGATGATGCCTATAATGACATTTGTAGGTAATTTAGGGTATGTATTAGTAACTATATTAGGTGGATGGTTAACTATTAGAAAAGCAATTGAAGTTGGCGATATTTTAGCATTCGTTCAATATATAAGATCATTTATGCAGCCAATTAGTCAAGCAGCTCAAATAGCAAATGTTCTTCAATCAACAGCAGCTGCAGCTGAAAGGGTATTTGAATTTTTAGATGAAGAAGAGGAAGTTTCAGATATAGAAAACCCAATAAGTACAAAAGAAATAATTGGATCAGTTGATTTTAATCATATTAATTTTGAATATAATCAGGGAAAAACTATTATAAATGACTTTACAGCTCATATAAAACCAGGACAAAGAGTTGCTATAGTAGGACCTACAGGTGCTGGTAAAACAACAATAGTTAAACTTCTTATGAGATTTTATGATGTTAATTATGGAGAAATTCTAATAGATGGTTATAATATTAAGGATTTTAATAGAAGTGATTTAAGAAAAATATTTGGAATGGTTCTTCAGGATACATGGTTGTTTAATGGTACTATAATGGAAAATTTACGTTATGGTAGATTATATGCCAGTGATGAAGAAGTTAAAGAGGCTGCAAAGGCAGCACATGTTCATAGCTTTATAAGGACTCTTCCTAATGGATATGATATGGAACTTAATGAAGAAGCAAGTAATGTATCACAAGGACAAAAGCAATTATTAACTATTGCAAGAGCTATTCTTGCAAATCCAAAGATATTAATACTTGATGAAGCTACAAGTTCAGTAGATACTAGAACAGAAGTTTTAATTCAAAAGGCTATGGATAACTTAATGAGCGGAAGAACAAGCTTTATAATTGCTCATAGATTATCAACTATTAGGGATGCAGATCTTATTCTTGTAATGAATAATGGAGATATAGTGGAGCAGGGAAATCATGAAGAATTGTTATATAAGAATGGCTTTTATGCAAAATTATATAATAGCCAATTTGAAAACTTTAAAGATATATAATTAGTTAATAAAATGACTACGTTAATTATTTATATGAATTTAACGTAGTCTTTTTACATTTAAAATAATTTAATCTTTTTACCAGGATGAAGTAAGTTAGAATCATATATATTATTAATTTCAATTAATTTATTAATATTTAAACTAAACATTTCAGCAATGCTTTCTAAAGAATCATTTGGTTTTATTATATATATTCCTGTAGAATAAAGTTGTATAACTTGGTTTTTGCATAATTTATTTGGGTTTTTTATATCATTAATTTTTATTATTTTATTATAATTGATATCAAATTTTTTAGAAATGCTAACTATTGTATCATTATTGTTTACAACGTAAGTAAATGGATGATTACATTCATAAACTCTCCATTCTATGAACTTAGCATTATTCTTAGGAATAGTAATATTAAAATAATCAGAATAATAATGGTTATTAATTGTAATATATACTTTAGAAGTATTATAATAATCTTTTAAAGTATTATATATTGAATGAAAAAATAAATTAGCTTTTGCTGAATTTTTATTTAAAATATTTAATATATCTTCGGAAAAATCTATATAAGAAAAGTTATTATCGTAATCATAATATATAGTATTTATTTGTATATTTTTTTCAATTAGTGGTAAAAGCCCTTTAGGAGGATTTTTGAATAATTTATAAAAACTTAGAGTAATATTTTCATTAGTATTATACTCCAATATATTATTATAGAACCAAATAGTGTTTAAGGTATTATCTGGATAATATACTTTAATAGGTTTTATAAATGAAAAATTTTCATTTATATCTTCAAGTTCATAAGATATAATACCAACTTTATCTATATAACATATACTTTTAATTAAACCTATGCCTAGAACATAATAATCTACAGAAAAATCAGAGTTATTTTTTGATGTAGTAACAATTTCTATAGCTGACTTAAATACACCAAATCTAGTTTTTACCAATACATCTACATTTGTAATGCAACGTTTGTTTCCATTAGATAAAAGCCATACATTTCCTTTAACTATTGGATCTTTTATTAAATAATCATTTTCGTTATTTTTATTATTTAATAAGTTCTCATGATGATATGGAAGATTAGATTGAAAAGAAAGTTTAACACCATCATTAGCATATTCATAAATATTTATTATATTATTTATACCATTATCAAATATAACTTGAATTTTATTTTCATTAAAGTAATCTATATATCTTTTAAAGGTAAATAAATCATTATTAGAGCTTCTGTAGATATATAATAGATTTGATTTAGGTGGAAAGTATTCTTTGGATTTTACATTCATAGTAAATCACCTCATAATCATTCGTATAGCAATTAATTTGATTGATGATATAGTATATGATAAGGGTATATACATTGATAAAGTTATATTAATTATTAAGATAAAAATGAGTTATATAAATTTACATAACTCATTTTTATATAATATATGCTTAGATGATATATGTTTTAGTTTAAATAATTAAAAGTCACGTTCCAAGATAGCCATTTTCTCTGGATTATTAAAATCATCTAATGAGGTAATATTTAGGCTGTTTAGTACATCATCAAGAACTTTACTATGAGTAGCAACTTTTATTGAAGCATCATAGGCAAATTTATTTACAGCTTTTCTACCTTCTTCAGGTGGAACTAGAATTTTAGGTCCACCAACGCATCCGCCAACACACCCCATTCCTTCAATAAAACTTGCATTTGCTTTACCTGCTAAGGCTTCTTCAAGAATTGCTTTACATTCTTTAACACCATTTGCTTTCCTAGATTTAAAATTTTTTATACTATTGGGATAAAGTTCTTTTACAGCATCTTCTACAGCTATTGAAACACCACCAGTACGTGCATATAATCTTCCACCACGAGAGGTATATTCTATAGAAGGAATTCCTTGTAAATCTCTAGGGTGGATTTGAAGAGATTCAAATATATTATTAACTTCTTCAAAAGTTAAAACAAAGTCAATTGCATCAGAAACATCTTTTTCTTTTGCTTCTGCTTTCTTAGCTATACAAGGACCTATAAATACAACCTTAGCATCATTATTAAGTTTTTTAATTACTCTACCAGCTGCAATCATGGGGGAAACCGAAGGTGAAAGATTAGGAAGAAGTTCTTTGTAAACTTTTTTTAACATTCCAACCCACATTGGACAACAGCATGAAGTTAGCATTAAATCATTACTATCTTTTACATGAGTATTAAATTCTACTGCTTCCTTTATTGTTAACATATCGGCAGCAAAAGCTACTTCAATCATATCTGTGAATCCAATTTTTATAAATGCTGCTCTTAATTGATCCATAGTAACATCACTACCAAATTGCCCTATAATTGCAGGTGCAACTGCTGCTATAACTGTTTTGTTGTTTTTTAATAAATCTAGAATAGGGAGAAATTGTATTTTATCTAGAATGCGACCATTGATACAAGAATCAATACAAATACCACAATCAATACAAATAGTATTATCAATAAAAGTTGTATTATTATTATTATCAAATTTTATTGCATCAAAAGGGCACGCTCTTTGGCAACCATATTTATTATTTTTATCAGGTTTGCAGTTTTCACCAGAACATTCAAGTTTTTCAACTATTTTTTTATTAACATTATAATTAGTTATTGCTTTTTTTAAATTATAAACATAATTATTGTCAAATTTAACTTTTACTCCGCATAAAGAAGTTATTATTTCAAAGGTTTCTTGTGGAGATTTTTCATGGCAAGTAATTATTTTGTTAAGGGTTTCTTCAAAGTTATCATCATAATAAGATTTAATTAATATATCGAATAATTCAGTATATTTACTATTCATTATATCCCTCCTAAATATAGAAATAATAAATAATTAAGTATAATTTAGTATATCTCTATTGTAATATGAAAATACTTGAAAATAAATTTAAGTTTATTTTATTAAATTAAAATATGTTTATAAAAATTAAGAAAATGTAATGACTAAATCATACTGTTTTGATATAATATGTTGAGATATAAAAGAAAAAAGAGGGAAAAAATGAATAATAAAGTAATTAAAGTTTTGATGTTTATATTAATGATAGTATGTTTAAAATTTAATAATGTATACTCTTTTCATATGGATCATATAAACTTTCAAAACTTAACAATAGATGATGGATTATCCCAATCATTAGTAGAATATATATATCAAGATAGTTTAGGGTATATGTGGATAGGTACTGATGATGGATTAAACAGGTTTAATGGAATTGATTTTAAGATATATAAAAATAGTAAAAGTGATAGAAATACAATAAGTGACGATGGAATCACATCAATAATAGAAGATAGTTCTAAAAATTTATGGATAGGTACTGATAATGGATTAAATAAGATGGACTTATTAACAGGAGATATTCATAGATATTTAGTATCTGAAGAGGATAAGCAAAATTCAAACTCTACAATAGAAGAGCTTATGATTGATTCAAAAGGAAGATTAGTAGTATGTACTATTAGTTCATTAAATATATATGATAGTGAAAATGATACTTTTGAACAAATAACAAGTAACTTGTTCAAAGATAAGGTTCTTCAAGATTTTGTAGAAGATAATAACGGAGATATATGGATAGCAACTAATTCAGGGTTATATAAATATAGTGCTGAAGAGAATAATATTCAACAGCTTAATGACATTAAAGATTTAATTGGAAATATAGATATTTTTTCTTTACATTATGAAAATAATAATTTATGGTTAGGAACTAAAACAGAGGGATTAATTATAATTAATTTAGAAGATTATAGTGTAACACAATATAAAAGTAACCCAAAAGAGGATAATAGTATAGCAAGTAATATTATAAGAGATATTCTAAGAGCAGAAGATGGAAATGTGTGGCTAGCAACAGATCAGGGGTTAGTACTATTTGATGAAGAGTCAGAAAAATTTTATACATATAAAAAAGGTATTGATAAGTATAGTATTTGCGATGAAGACACTATAAGTTTATATCAAGATAATACTGGAGTAATATGGGTTGGAACATTTAATGGTGTAAGTAGATTTTATATAAATAAAAATTTTAAAGTGTATAGGAATGATTTGCTAAATGATAATTCATTAAGTAATAACAGTGTACGTGGAATATATGAAGATGATGATGAAATGATATGGGTTGGTACATTTAATTCAGGACTAAATAGAATAAATAAATATACTGGAGAGGTAACTAGATATTTTAGCTCATATGATGAAAATTCGTTAAGTAGTAATAGAATAAGAGCTATTACTGGAATAGATAATGAAATATGGATAGCAACAGATGATGGTTTAAATAAATATGATAAAAATACAGGTGTTTTTAAAGTATATAAAGAATCTGATAATGAAAATACTGTTGTAAATAATGATATTAGAGTTGTATTTATAGATAAGAGTGGAATACTATGGGTAGGAACAAGAGGAGGATTATGCACCTTTGATAGAAAAGGTACATTTACATCTTATAATAATATGCTTGATGAAGTGGGAATATATGAAAAAACAATTTCAGCTATATTTGAAGATAGTGAAGGAATAATGTGGATTGGCCTTGGAAATAATTTAGGGGTTATTAGCTATAACAGAAAAAATGGAGAAGTGAAGAGATATGTATCAGATGAAAATGATTTAAACTCTTTAACTTCCAATATGGTTAGATGTATTACTGAAGATAGTAGTGGAGCTATATGGATTGGAACTGAACATGGATTAAATAAATTTATTAAGAGTGATGAGAAGTTTATAACATATACAGATAAAGAAGGACTATCTAATAATTTTATATATGGAATAGCTGTAGATAATAATGATAATATTTGGGTAAGTACTAATTATGGAATATCTATGTATGATAAAGAAAATAATAATTTTATAAGATATTATGAAGCAGATGGACTCTCAACAAATGAGTTTAATGGTTTTTCATATCATAGAAATAAAGATGGAAGTAGTATTTATTTTGGAGGGGTAAATGGATTAACAGAAATCAATCCTAATAATATCAAAGTTAATGTTATACCAAATAAAGTATTAATAGATTATATAAAAACTAGTGGAGGAATTAATATTATAGAACGTGACAATATTAAATTAGAATATGATTCACGTGAGTTATATATAAGATTTTTCACTCCAGAATATAAAGGTGCCTCACAGATGCAATATGCATATAAGCTAGAAGGATTTGATAGTGATTGGACATTTGCAGGTCATGAAAATTATGCAAGATATGCTAGCTTAGATCCAGGCAAATATACTATGTTAGTAATTGGAAGAAATTATAATGGTGTATGGTCTGATATAACAAAAGTTAATATTAATGTTAAAAATACTATTTGGAAAACTCCATATGCATATACTATTTATATAATAATAATAATTACTATTATATATTTAATTTGTAATGAGGTAAAAATACTAGACCAATTAGTAACTCAAAGGACTTTAGATTTAAATAATAAATTAATAGAAAATAAAAATTTATATAATAAATTAATAAAAGCAGAGAAATATAAAAATAATTACTTTATAAATTTATCTCATGAATTAAGAACTCCACTAAATGTAATTGTATCTATTGAACAATTAATATCTACATTTAACAAAGAAGGTAAAGAAATAAGTAATGATAAAATGGAATCTTATATGAATGCCTTAAGAGGAAATTCAAATAGGCTTTTAAATTTAATTAACAATATAATAGATACATCTAAAATAGAATCTGGTTCATATAGATTAGATAAAGAAACTAGCGATATTGTATCTATTGTTGAAGATACAGCTTTAAGTATGGTTAAACTTGCAGAAGTAAAAGGAATAGAACTTATAGTAGATCCTGAAATTGAAGAGTTATATATTGAGTGTGACAAATTAGATATAGAGAGGTGTATAACTAATCTAATAGGAAATTCAATAAAATTTACTAAAGAAGGTGGTAACATAATTGTTACTATAAGTGAATTATCAAATCAGGTTAAGATAAGTGTTAAGGATAATGGTATAGGTATAGATAAAGAATATCATGACAGCATATTTAATAGATTTGGACAGGTTTATAATGAAACAAATGAAGAAATGGGTGGAAGTGGTTTAGGATTAACATTAACTAAAAACTTAATTAACCTTCATGGAGGAGAAATTACTGTAATTAGTGAAAAAGGACAGGGAAGTGAATTTATAATTACATTACCTTTGAAATAAAAATGGAGTAATCTTATGGAAGAAATAATTAAAGTAATAAAGAAAAATCAATTATTTATTGGAATAGATGATAAAATAGTAAGAGATATTTTAAAAAAAAGTAAATATTATATAAAAACATATAATAAGAATGAAGTAATTTTCAATGAAGATGATGAGTGTAAAAGTTTAGCCTTAATTTTATCTGGAAACGTGGAAATACAAAGATTATATTCTAATGGGAAATATATAGTATTGAGTAGATTATTTGAGGGAGATGTTTTTGGAGAAGCATTAGTTTTTTCAAAGAAAAAATCATATCCTGCTACTGTAATGGCTTTAAGCGAATGTAGAGTTCTTTTTATAAATAAAGATGATGTTTTAAAAATATGTTCCTATGAAGAAAAGGTATTAGAAAATTTTATGTCTCTATTAAGTGATAAGGTGTTTATTTTAAACTCTAAGATAAAAAGTATATCATTTAAAACTCTAAGACAAAAGGTAATTAGCTATATTCTAAATGAAGTAAAACAACAAAAAAGTAATTATATAATGTTAAATAGTACAAAAGAAGATATATCAGCATTATTAGGAATTCCAAGACCGTCTTTATCTAGAGAATTAATAAATTTAAGAAATATGAGTTATATTGAGTTCGATAGAAGAACAATTAAAGTTTTAGATATTGAGGGATTAGAAGAAGAGTTATTTAATTAAATAGTTATTTAATTAAAAGGGGTTTGTAACGTGTGTTACAGACTTCTTTTTTTATATACATATATAATAATTACATAGAATTTAAAAAAGTATATTTCAAGAGGAGATATTAAATATGGAAAATAAAATGTTTTGTTTCCAATGTCAAGAAACAGCTGGATGTACAGGATGTACTAAGTTTGGTGTGTGTGGAAAAAGTCCAGAACTTGCAAATATGCAAGATTTATTAATATATGTTACTAAAGGATTATCAGAAGTAACAACAAGAATAAGAAAAGAAGAAAAGAAGATTGATAAAGAGTTAAATCATTTTATTACATTAAATCTTTTTACAACTATTACAAATGCGAACTTTGATAATGATGTATTTTATAGTAGAGTAAAGGAAACTTTAAGAATAAAAAGAGAGTTAATAGAAAAGCTAGATAATAAAGAAAATTTATCAGAAGTTGCTTTATGGGATGTATCTTCAAATGAAGAAATGGATAAAAAATCAAATAGTGATGAAGTAGGAGTTCTTGCTACTAAAAATGAAGATATAAGATCATTAAGAGAGCTTATAACTTATGGATTAAAAGGATTATCAGCATATTCAAAGCATGCTAATGCTTTAGGATATGATAATGAAGAAATAGATGTATTTATGCAAGAAACTTTAGCTAAGCTTTTAGATGATTCATTAAGTGTTGAAGAATTAATTGCTTTAACATTAAAAACAGGAAAAGTAGGAGTAGATGGTATGGCTTTATTAGATACTGCTAATACTGAAACTTATGGAAATCCTGAAATAACAAAAGTAAATATAGGAGTAGGTAAAAATCCAGGTATCTTAGTATCAGGACATGACTTAAAAGATATTGAACAATTATTAATTCAAACAGAAGGAACAGGAGTAGATGTATATACTCACTCAGAAATGTTACCAGCTCACTATTATCCAAACTTAAAGAAGTACAAGCATTTAGTAGGTAACTATGGTAATGCGTGGTGGAAGCAAAAAGAAGAGTTTGAAAGCTTTAATGGCCCAATATTAATGACTACTAATTGTATAGTGCCACCAAAAAATGAAAGCTATAAATCAAGAATGTATACAACAGGAGCAGCAGGTTTCGAAGGTTGTGTTCATATAGAAGCTGATGAAAATGGTATTAAAGATTTCTCTGCAATAATTGAACAAGCTAAGAAGTGTAAGGCACCAACAGAAATCGAACAAGGGGAAATTATAGGTGGATTTGCTCATGCACAAGTATTAGCATTAGCGGATCAAGTTGTTGAAGCTGTTAAATCTGGAGCTATTAAGAAATTTTTCGTTATGGCAGGGTGTGATGGAAGAGCTAAATCAAGAAATTACTATACAGACTTTGCAAAAGCTTTACCAAAAGATACAGTAATATTAACAGCAGGATGTGCTAAGTATAAATATAATAAGTTAGACCTTGGAGATATAAATGGAATTCCAAGAGTTTTAGATGCAGGGCAATGTAATGATTCTTATTCATTAGCATTAATAGCATTAAAGTTAAAGGAAGTATTTGAATTAGAAGATATTAATGAATTACCAATAGCATTTAATATTGCTTGGTATGAACAAAAGGCTGTAATAGTATTATTATCATTATTATACCTTGGAGTTAAGAATATACATTTAGGACCAACACTTCCAGCATTCCTTTCACCAAATGTAGCTAAGGTTTTAGTTGAAAGCTTTGGAATTGGTGGCATTACTAATGTTGAAGATGATTTAAATATGTTTTTAAAATAATTAAATGTTAGAAAAGCGTAATAAAATTTAATTAGAATACTTTTTAGAGTGGGATATATCCCACTCTATTTTAAAATTTAATATAAAAATAAAACGTTCCTAGAATATATACCGGGGGAAGGTATTTTCTAGGAACGTTTTTAATAGGAGAAAGTTAATTTAATACTTTATGATTAAAGTATAGTATAGGAATTTGTCAATTGTGTTTCAATTTAATGAAATTGATATGTTTAAATTAATATAACAATTGTACTTGGGTAATAATGTAAAGTAATTTATAATAGTTTTATAATAAGAAATATAAAAAAAGAGGCGATTATAAGGTGAAAAATTTAGTTATATTTTATTCATTAAAAGATAATACGCGATTAATTACAAGTACAATAGCAAAAGCTATAAATGTAAATATTGTAGAGTTAGATTAAAAAGAAATATAGTGATAAATGAATTAATAAAGTAGTGGAGGAAGTAAATGAAAAAGAATGCAGCACTAAGAGAATTTAAAAAATTAAAAAGTCAAATTAATCAGATAGAAGAAATAGTTCATCACTCTAAAGCTGGAGCACTAATAGAGCAAGAAACATCTATTAGAAAGAAAATAAGATTATTAAAGGAAATGGAGAAGGAAGGCTTCAAGGATTATCAACAAACATGTGATAGGTATGAAGAAATATTAGAGGATGCGTCTAAGAAAATACTTGAAGATTATAATAAGAAAAATAATACAGATTTTGATTTTTATGAAGTTGTTAGAGGAAATTATAATACTTTATTAAATTCGGGAATTATGACGGTTCTTACAAAACAACATATACCTAAGCTTATAGGAGAAGCTTTTGAAGAAGCTTTTCCAGAGAATCCAAAGGATGAATATATGGCAACTAGAAGAATGAAGAGAAAGGTATATGTTCATTTAGGAGATACAAATACAGGGAAGACTTATAATGCGGTAGAAAGATTAAAAACAGCTAAGAAAGGAGTATATTTATCGCCACTTAGAATACTTGCATTAGAAAATTATGAAAAGTTAAATAATGAAGGTATAGTTTGTGATTTAATGACTGGAGAAGAAGAGATAATAAAAGAAAATTCTACACATATATCTTGCACTATCGAAAAAGTTAATTTAAAGCAAAACTATGATATTGCAGTAATTGATGAAATTCAAATGATTAATGATTCTCAAAGGGGAATAGCTTGGACTAGAGCACTTCTAGGATTAAGATGTAGTGAGATTCATATTTGTGGAGCAATGAATGCTAAGGAATTATTAATTAAAATATTAGAAGATTGTGAAGATGATTATGAAATAAAAGAATATTATAGAAATATACCTTTAGAAGTTGAAACTAAAAACTTTAGTTATAATGATGTTCAAGAGGGAGATGCTATTGTAGTTTTTTCAAAGAAGAGAGTGTTAGAAATAGCACAAGAATATTCAAATAAAAATATTAAAACAAGTATAATTTATGGAGATTTACCACCAGAAGTTAGAAAGATGCAATATGAACAATTTATTAATAAAGAAAATAAAGTATTAGTAACTACAGACGCTATAGGTATGGGAGTAAATTTACCAATAAGAAGAGTAGTATTTATGTCTATAAGAAAGTTTGATGGAGAAGAAATGAGAGAGCTAACATCTCAAGAAGTTAAACAAGTAGCAGGTAGAGCTGGTAGAAAGGGAATTTATGATGTAGGATATGTAACTGGAGTGTCTGATACTCATAATTTTTTAAGAAGAAATCTTGAGGTAAAAGATGAAACAATTAAACAAGCTGTTTTAGGACCATCAGAAGCAATACTTACTATAAAAAGTCTGCCATTAAATGAAAAATTAGTTTTATGGAAAACTAGAGAATCAAAGATAGATTATTATAGAAAAATGGATATAAGTGAGTATTTATTAATATTAGAAAAAATAAAAAGATATAAACTTAAAGAAGAAGATCAATGGGATTTATTAAAGGTACCTTTTGATGTAGCCAATGAAGAGCTAATGGAGAAGTTTTTAGAGTATGTTGATGAGGTATTTATAGCTAAATTAGAGGAGATAAGTAAGCCTGTATGTTTTACAGGAAATCTTCAAGATTTAGAAGTTTATTACCAAAAAATTAATATGTATTATTCTTTTTCTAAAATATTTAATTTAAAATTTGATGTTGAGTGGGTTTATAATGAAAGACTCAAAGTAAGTGAAGATATAAATGAAATTTTAGTTAGTATTTAAAAAGTCAATAGCATTGATAAAATAGAGAATAATAAAGCTAAATTAATAAAAATATATAAAGAAATTGTATATATACTTTAGTAATAGGGAAATATTAAAATAATTATTAACAATTTTAATATAAACTCATAGTATATATAAGAAAGTAAAAGAATTAAATGGGAGGTAGAGGTAATGTTTAATATGAATACGAGAATGTTAATAGTAAAAAGGTTAAATATTAAAGTTATACATGATAGCTCTGCCTACGAGATAATATTATAATTTTATACTTTAATTATAATATTAGTATACATACCATGAGTTATCATACTCATGGTATTTTTATATTATTTCGAATAATTAATAATATTTTAATGACCATGGATTTTATATCTATGGTCATTTTTATATAAAAACATATATGGAGGGATTAGTATGGAGTTTAGATTTGTTGGAATTTATAGAGGAATAAAAGTTAATAGGAAAGGAGGTAGTGTTTATGACGCCATTATACGATTACAACATTTCAGTGGTAATTGGAAATTACCTTATAAAAGCAATAGCTAATGACAAAGATTTAAATATAAATAAAAAGAAAGATGGATTGTTAAAAAGATTATTAAATAAAATAATTAAATAGAAATAAAAAAATAAAGAAGATGCAAGAAGCATCTTCTTTATTATGTAAAATAATGAAAAATTAAGATAATAATTACACAAAATGTTAATTGTTTTGTTATAATTATAGAGTACTTAAATATTGAATAAAAGTAATTAACAGGTATTATAAAGGAGTATAAATAATTGAGATATTTAAATGAATATAAAAAAGATTTATTCTATAAAGAGCCAATAGAGTTTAATAAGAATTCGAATAAAGATATATTAAAATATGCAGTGGGTGCTAATTTATATATGAATGGAGAAAAGAATTTTTATGAAAAGATAATTAATGGAGATTTTAATGAGTTAGGTGCAATTTCTATTTGTTTTGAGGATGCAACTAGAGAAAGTGAAATTGAGGGTGCAGAGAATAATGTAGTTAATATGCTTGATAATTTAGCAAAGTATATTGACAATATAGAGGTTAAAAATAATATTCCGCTTATTTTTTTTAGGGTAAGAAATCAAAATCAATTTCTTAGATTCACTTCAAAGTTAAGAGCTGATCATTTTAGATATATTGCTGGATTTATTTTTCCTAAATTTACTACAAAAAATTCAATAGATTATTTGGAATATACAAAGAAACTTTCTGAAAAGTATAATGAAGTTCTATATGCCATGCCTATTTTGGAGAGTGAGTCTATTATTTATAAAGAAACTAGGATTCAAGAATTAATTAATATAAAACAAATAATAGACGATTATTCAGATATTATTTTAAATATTAGAGTTGGAGGTACTGATTTTTCTTCTAAATTTGGATTAAGGAGAAGTGTTTATTCAAGTATTTATAATATAAGAGTAGTATCAGATTGTTTAATTGATATTATAAATATATTTTTAAGAGATGGAAAGGATTATGTTATTTCAGCACCAGTTTGGGAATATTTTTCTGAAGATATAAAATCTAAGGAAGTTTCTGGTTTGATAAATGAAATAAAAAGTGATAAGGAAAATGGATTTTGTGGTAAAACAATAATTCATCCAAGCCAAATTAAATATGTGAATTCATTATATACAGTTACATATGAGGAATATATAGATGCTAAAAGTATAATTACTTCTTATGAAGATGGAGGAGTATTTAAAGGTTATGGTGGAAATAAGATGAATGAAGTAAAACCTCATTTTAATTGGGCTAAGAAAGTTATGAAAAGGGCTAAAATTTTTGGAGTATTAAATGAAGGAATATTAAATGAGGAGTTATATAAGGAAAGTAATTTTAGTAGTAAATCTATAGAAGTGTTATAAAAGTGATATTAAAGGGGATAGACTATGAATGTAGAGATTAGTATAAGAGAGAATAAATATAATTTAAATTTAAATGATTTAATAGTAATGGGAAAAAGAATTAATAATAAAAAAAGAAATTTCTTATTTATAAGTAAGGTGTTAGGAAAGCATATTGAAGCTAATCCTAATGTATGTAAAGAAATAGGTTGCAAGTTAGCTGGATTAATTTTCAATAAGGAAGAAAAAGAAGAAACATATAAAAATAATGAAAAAATATGTGTATTAGGATTTGCTGAAACAGCAACGGGATTAGGAATGTCTGTAGCATCATATATTGAAAACTCATATTATCTAACTACTACTAGGGAGGACATAAGAGAGATAAAATCTATTTTGGAATTTGAGGAAGAGCACTCTCATGCAACAACACATAAATGTTTTCTATTAGATAGGGACAAGCTTATTAATTCAGAAAAAGTAATTTTAGTAGATGATGAGATAACAACTGGAAAATCTATGATAAATATAATAAAAGAATTAAAAAAGGTTACTAATGCAAAGAAATTTATTATATTAAGTATTTTAGATTGGAGAACTGAAGAGCATAGGAAGGCATATGACGAGTTAGTGAATAAAGAAAATATTAATGTAGAGGTTTTATCCTTAATATCAGGAGATATAAAAGTAACGGATATAGCTACTTATATAGATAATAATGATAAAGTAATAAAAGATACTACTGATGTTTTAAATTATAATATTTTAGATAGGATTGACTTAAAGACAAACTATGAAAAAGAGGTTGAGAGTTATTTACTACATACAGGAAGGTTTGGTGTTGAATTTGATGAAATACAAGCATTAGAAAGTAAGTGTAAGGATATAGCTAATAAACTTCAAGGGTTAATTGAAAGTAATGAGAAAATACTAGTATTAGGACATGGAGAGAATATATATATTCCTTGTAGAATAGCATCTTATATAAATGGAGATGTTTATTTTAAAAGCACTACAAGAAGTCCAATTTATTGCGAAAATATTGATGGTTATCCTATAAAAGAAAAACATGTATTTTATCATAAAGGAGTAAAGTATTATTTTTATAATAGAAGTGAAATTGAAAAAAATTATGATAAGGTAATTTTGATAACAGAAGATGATTTAAATATTAAATTAACAAACAATATGATTGCGGTAAGGGTTTAGAGATTATGGAGAATATAAATTTAGTTAAACATAGTTATAAAGAAGATTGTATATTTTTGCTTAAAGATTTAACTGATAAAATACAGGAAATTACAATTCAAGAAAAAGAGGAATTAATAAGAAACGGAGTAAGCTATTCTGAAATGATTTCAAAAGAGAGTATACCAAGTGAGGATATTAAAAATATATTTCTTAATATTTTAAATAGGGATAAGAGGTTAATTGCATATTATGTTGCAAAGATATCAGAAATAATATATAGACAAAAAGGTAATAACTTAGTAATTGTTTCGTTAGCTAGAGCAGGAACTCCCTATGGGATACTAATTAAAAGATATTTGAAGTTAAAATATAAAGTAGATATACCACACTATAGTATATCTATTATAAGAGGTAAAGGAATAGATGCTAATGCATTAAAATATATTTTAACTGAAAATAAAAAGGCAGATATACAGTTTGTTGATGGATGGACTGGAAAGGGTTCTATAACAAAAGAGTTAAATAAATCTATAGATATTTTTAATACTGAAAATAAAACTAATATAGATAATTCATTAGCTGTTATTTCAGATCCAGCAAAGTTATGTAAAGTGTGTGGAACAAGGGAGGACTTTGGAATAGCGACTTGTTGTTTAAACTCAACGGTAAGTGGATTGATAAGTAGAACTATTCATAATGAAAAATATATTGGTAAGGATGAGTTTCATGGAGCTAAGACTTTATATTATTTAAAGGATGAAGATTACTCACAATATTTTATTGATAAGATAGATAATGAATTAAAAAAAATAAGTATTAAATATGAAGATTTAGTTTTGGAAAGTATAGATAAAGAGTATTCAACGAAGGTTGTTAGTAAGATAAGAGAATTATATGATGTTAATAACATAAATAATATTAAGTTAAGTGTGGGAGAATCAGCTAGAGTTTTATTGAGAAGAGATCCGAGAGTTGTATTAGTTAAGAATAAGAGTGATAAAAATATAGAGCATATACTTAAGTTAGCAGAGGAAAAAGGAGTAAGAGTTATTGAATATAAAGATAGCGACTATAATTGTATTTCAATAATTAATGAAAGATAAATGGAGAAAGTATTTTTTATTACGGATTTAGATAGAACAATCATACATTCTAAACATAAGGGTTATAAGTGTGTAGAAAAGCTTGGCGATAAAGAGATAACCTATATGACTGATTATGCTTATGATAAGTTACAGGAGTTGTTAAAAAGAGAAGAATTTATTTTTATACCATGTACTATGAGAAATATTAATCAGACATTAAGAGTTGATTTTATAAGAGATTACAATCCGAAAATTATAATATGTACAAATGGAGCTCAAATTTATATTGATGGAAAACTCGATAAAGCTTGGGATAACCAAATGAAATCTTTATGTGATAAAGATGAATTGAATAAAAATATTGATTATCTTAAAAAATTAAAAGAAGAATATAAGAAGCTTATAGAAGTTATAGAAGTAAGGAATATTGAAGATTTTTATATTACTATAAAGTGTATAAACTCATATGAAGCAGAGAAATTTTACAATATAATAAGAGACAAGTTTCATAAAAATATTAATGTTTTAAAAATAGAAGCTAAGATATTTATTATTCATAATAGAATAAACAAGGTATATGCTGTGGATTATATTATTGAAAGGTTTAATATAAAGAAATTAATTACATCAGGTGATACAGAGGTAGATAGAGAGTTTACTAGTAGAGGAATAACGATTTTACCTAAGCATAGTTCTTTTAAACATGAAAAATCTATAATAACAGAAAAAAGCAAAATACATGCCACAGAAGAAATTTTAGATTATATAGATAAATTTATTGTATAAAAAGTATAATTATTCAATAAGTAAATGAAAATGTTGAAGAGAAAGTATTAAATAGGTTAAAATTTAGATATAAGGTCTATTTTAAGAA
Source organism: Clostridium sp. (assembly GCA_017383505.1). Classification (GTDB taxonomy): domain Bacteria; phylum Bacillota; class Clostridia; order Clostridiales; family Clostridiaceae; genus Clostridium. The sequence goes on along the minus strand of JAFNXG010000205.1, from coordinate 1,948 downwards.
AGTAAGAGGTTTATTTGTAAAATGGCTATAGGTTTAAATAATATAACAAATTATATGTTTAGAACTATCTATGAAAGAGAATATACATATAATAAGTTTAAGCCATATTTTTGTAGATTTATAGGTGTAGATGATAGTTCTAAATATAATGATTTTATTAAGACAATTGAAAGTAAGTTTATAGAGGAAAAAGATAAATGTATTATATTTGATAATTCTATTCCATTAAGTGGAGAAATGGAATTAATTCAGTATATTTTTAATGAACTTTCTTCAATGGATGTTCATAAAATGACTGCACAAGATATAACTATATTTAATGATTTTGAAGTGAATTTTAAATTTTTAAGTGCATTAGAATATGTTATACCAATTGCTTGTAGTAAGGAAGATTTCTTTAATGATAATGTAAGAAATAATTTTATAACTAAATTAATTGTTTGGGCTTATACCTATGCTAAAGATATAAAATATGATGCTAGTATTAATCCAAAATGTGTTTATTATGGTAACATTCAAAGACATGAAATATATTTTCTAATTATGCTCTATAAAATGGGATTTGATGTTATTTATATTAATCCATTGAAAGAAGAGTTATGGAATGACATTGATGATGCAGGATTAAGTGAATGTATAAAAAGTATGGAAATCTTAAGTATTGAATCCTTTAAAGAAAGAGCTGGTAAAGGAAAGGTAATTGATAATTTTGAAACAGTTACTAAGCAAATTCAAAGAAATGTAGAGGAACAGCTTTTTTCTAATACTGGAATGTTTAAGCCTTGGCAGTTTAGAAAAGGATATACAAAGAGTGTTTTACTAGACACAATATTAGAAGATATTTATATTTATTGGAATGAACCTTGTAAATTGAGAAGTGGATTTAAGGTTGAAGGCGATACTGTTCAAGTTCCATGTTTCTTTAAAAAGATAGATGGAATATATAGTGATGAATTTGAGTATCAAAAACTAGTTAAATATTGTACAGCATCACCTAATACTCTGGTTTTTAATGGAAGATATTTTTCAGAAGATGTACAATTTACAGATGATATGTATCAGCTTATGTTTTGTCAACTAAGTGATGGTTCTTTTGATATAGATGAAGTTAAAAAGTTATCTATATATAGATTTTCAAAATATAGTGAAGATGTACAAAATTTTTTATTAAAAAAATTTAATGAAACAATAAGTAGTACTGAATTATTTAATAGAACATTTAATAAAGAAGAAATATTAAGATTATTAGTATTAGTTTTAGGGTTAAATGAAAGTATTGTTAGATTAATAGATAATTTTGATTTTACAGCAGCTATCCCTAAAATAGTAATTTATCTTGAAGATGAGAATACCATACCTGAATCTATGCAGATACTTTTAGGATATCTTCATACTATAGGTATTGATATAGTAATATTTAATCCATCAGGTTTATTTAATATTAATAATGTAATAAAATCTACTGCATTAAATAATTTTAGATTAGACGTGATGAAGTATGATTCTAAATATAATAATTTAATGAATTTAAAACAAGGTGTTTTTTCAAGATTTTTAAGAAGGTAAAAGGAGAGATTTATATATGAATAACAATGATAATAATATGTTTGGACAAACATTAAATGAAGATATATATGGAAATAAACAAATGGGATATCAAAGCCAACCTGGAATGTATCCAAATCAACAAATGAATTACCAAGGTCAAATGGGAATGTATCCAAATGATAATACACAAGTTCCAAATGATAACTTCGATATGGCAACCATATCAGAGTATAAGCAAAGATTAAGAGGGATGAAAGAAGTTCAAGATCTTACTAGTGAAGTAGAAATTCAAAATCCTAATTCAATAGTTATGTTTGGACAAAAGGCAAGTGAAAATATATCTAAGGTTTCTGATGAATTATTAAAATCAATGAAGGCTGTAAAATCAGAAGAAGCTAGT
>JAFNXG010000204.1 GCA_017383505.1 Clostridium sp. | reverse complement strand
TATTATCTGCTTATGAAACAGGAGAAGGTAAAGTTACATTAAGAGCAAAAACTAATATAGAAAAGCTTGAAAATGGTAGATACGGTATAGTAATAACTGAATTCCCTTATAGAAGAAATAAGTCAAAAATTCTTCAAACAATATCAGAAATGACTGGCGATAAGAGACATCAAAAAGCTTTAGAAGCAATTACTGATATTAGAGATGAATCAGATAGAACTGGTATTAGAGCCGTTGTGGAACTTAAGAAATCAGCAGATTATGATACTGCAGATAAGATATTAAAATACCTATTTAAAAAGACTGATTTACAATGTAACATAAGCTTTAATATGGTAGCACTTGCTGATGGTAAGCCACAAACTATGGGATTAAAAACTATAATAATGCATTATGTTAAGCATCAAAAGGATATAGTTACAAAAAGAACTATTAAGGAACTTATGATGGCAGAAAAAAGATTCCATATAGTAGAAGGTTTTATTAAAGCAATTGATGTATTAGATGAGATAATTAAAACTATAAGAGAATCCAAATCTAAAAAAGATGCAGGTGTTAATTTAATTGAAAAGTTCGGATTTACAGAAATGCAAGCAGAAGCAATATTAGAACTTATGCTATATAGATTAACAGGTCTTGAAATAAAGGTATTCCAAAAAGAGTATGCAGAACTTGAAAAAACTATAAAGAGATTAAGAAAAATATTAGCTGATGAGAAGGAACTTTTAAAGGTTATAAAGTTAGAATTAAAAGAAATAACTGATAGATTTAGAAATCCAAGAAGAACTATGCTAGTAGAGGATGATAGTGAAGCTAAAATTGACTTAGAAGAGCTTATAGTTGTTGAAGATATAATGGTTACATTATCTAAAGATGGATTTATTAAGAGAATCCCATTTAGAAATTATCAAAGATCTAATGCAAAAGCTGAAGATATCGAGTATAGAGAAGGTGATGAACTTAGATTCTGCTTTAAGTCTAATACTACAGAAAATATTCTTTTATTCACAGACAAAGGTAATATGTATCAAATTAAAGGTATAAATATTCCAGAAGGTAAGTGGAGAGAAAAGGGTGAAAGAGTAGACTCAATAATTAAGGCTTTAAATTTAGATGATGAAAAGATTGTAGAAGCATTTTCTGTTGGAGTATTAGATGGAAGTAAGAGTGTTCAATTTATAACTAATAGAGGTATAATAAAGAGAAGTACTTTAGATAAATTCCAAACTAGTTATAGTAAAATTCAAGCATTAAAGTTAAAAGAAAATGAATATGTATTAAACATAATTTTAATAGATAGTGAAGAAGAAAAACAATTCTTAGAAGTAAAAACTAAATTAGGATTAAAATTTAGCTTGGAGCTACCTAAGATAGAAGATACAGCGAGAAATATTTTAGGAACTCAGTTATTTGATTTAATTGAAAGTGATGAAATAGTAAAAGTAGAATATATAGATGAGTTTGAGTTTAATTCATTTATTGTAGGGGTAACAGCTAAAGGAACTTTAAAAGGATTTGCAAAAGCAAAATCTAGTGATAGACTAAAAGTAAATACAGATTCTTTAAGTACACTATTATTATTTACCAATAGAGGTAACGTTTATAAGATACCTACATTCTTAATATCTAATGTAATTAAAGAAGAAATTTCATTAGAGAATATAATAGATGGATATTCAAAGAAAGAGAAAATAATAGATATATACTCAATTAAGAGCTTAACTGATGAAAATACAGTTTATTTCTTTACTAAAAAGGGAATGATAAAGAAGAGTTCGTTAAAAGAGTATGATGTTAATTATTCATCATATCAAGCTTATAAATTTAAATACGAAAATGATGAAGTAATTGCTGTAAATATACAAGAGAATACTAATAAAGAAATAATAATTGTAAGTAAAAAAGGTATGGCAATTAGATTTACTTCAGACAATGTAAATGCTATGGGAAGAATTGCCTCAGGAGTTACTGGAATTAGTTTAAAAGAAGATGATGAAGCAATTTCAGGTATTATAATTAATGAACTAAATGTGAATCAAGATGAAATATCAGTAGATAGTGATAATGATATGGAAATAACATTAACAACAAAAAATAAAGATAAAAAGAAAATATTAATAAAAGACATTAGAGTTCAAAATAGAGCTGGAAGAGGTACTAATGTTATGGTTATTAATTTAGATGATGAAATAATAGAAACTCAATATAGTTAGTAATTTTAAGGAGGGTATAAAAGTGAAAGTTGCAGTTTTATTAGCAGAAGGTTTTGAAACTATTGAAGCATTAACAACAGTTGATATTTTAAGAAGAGCAGGTGTTACTTGTAATACCATTGGAACAAAAAGTTTAGATGTAACTACATCTCACTCAATCACAATAAAAGCTGACAAAGTTTTAAATGAAGAAGTTTATGATTATGATGTTGTTGTATTACCAGGTGGAATGCCAGGTGCAGTAAACTTAAGAGATGATGAAAAAGTTAATGAACTTGTAAAGAAATTTTATGATGAAGGTAAGCTTGTAGCTGCTATATGTGCAGGACCTATTACATTAGGAAAACTTGGAATAGTTAAAGGAAAAAATGCTACATGCTATCCAGG
>JAFNXG010000203.1 GCA_017383505.1 Clostridium sp. | reverse complement strand
GTAATTTATATATATTGTCTCCTAATTTGCATATAGTTTTACTATAATATTTTTTTTCATATTCAAAGCCTTGTACTCCATTATAATAGTCTTGATCTTTGTTTTTTCCATCAAAATCCCACTGATTTAATCCATCCATATATTTATCATTAATTTTTGAAAGCCTTTTAAACTCTTCACTACCATAAACGTAATTATCATTTTTATCTTTAATAAAAAAAATATTACTTTTTTCTGCAATATGCCCAAAAAATGTTTTGCTCATTGATGTTTCTAAATATATTATTAAATTTTTATTATCTATTTTTTGTATAGTAACTTTAATAAAGTCAATTAACTCTTCAACAAACTTAATGAAGGTTATATTATTTCCTATTTCTAATATATTATAATCATTACTACATATCTCTTCTTTAAAATAAGGCAGAACTTCAAAAATATCTTGTCCCATAACATCTTTGAATTCTTTTTTTAAAAAACACATAGCTTTTTCATTTATAAAGTTTATATTCATATTTAATTTATTACTTTTTGCTTCATCATAACTTACACCTAATATAGAAATAGGCATTTTATTAAAAACCTCATTATACTCAAACATTATATTATTACCTCTTAAAGTTTTATCCCTAGTACGTTTTTTTACTTTTTTTATTTTATTATAATATATCCTTACAAAAAATACTATAGGAAGATAAAATTTGATAATTTATATCTTTTTTCAACATTTATATTCTAATATGTAATTTATCCATATTTTTTATAATTAATGTGTATTTTTTTCCAACACTTTTTATATTAATATTTATTTTTTAATATTTTTTATATTAAATAGTAAAAAAAGCTATCACATAGATAGCTTTTTTAAAATTTATTTTTATTTTTTATGTTTACATTCATGTTTTACTACTAATTCATATAATGTAGCAACTGGGGCTCCAGTTCCGCCCTTTGGTGTTGTATCATTTGCTGAATCAGTCCAAGAAGTTCCTGCAATATCTAAATGTAACCAAGGTTTGTTTTGTACAAATTCTTCTATAAACATGCCAGCAGTAATTGTTCCACCGTTACGTCCACCAATATTCTTAAGATCTGCAAAATCACCTTTGTATAACTTTTTAAAGCATTTATCATTTGGTAATCTCCAGAACTTTTCTCCACTTCTTCTTGCAGCTACTAATAATTCATTATAGAATTCATCATTATTACTTAATACTCCAGTAATCTCTGTTCCAAGAGCTATAAGTACAGCTCCAGTAAGAGTTGCAACATCTACAACCTTATCTACTTTTTCTTTTTCAATAATATAAGTAACAGCATCAATTAAAGTTAATCTTCCTTCAGCATCAGTATTTAATACTTCAATAGTCTTTCCTGCCATAGAGCCTATAATATCACCTGGCTTATAGCTTCCACCTGAAATAGCATTTTCACAAGCTGCTACTACTGCTATAACATTTTTCTTAACTTTATTTTGTGCTAAAGCTTTCATTGTACCAATAACTGCAGCTGCTCCACCCATATCACTCTTCATAGTGTCCATAGATGCTGGTGGTTTTAAAGAATATCCTCCAGTGTCAAAAGTAAGTCCTTTTCCCACAAGTCCCATTCTTTCGTCACTATTTTCATTACCCATGTAACGCATAACTATTAATCTTGGTTTATGAACAGATCCCTTAGCAACTTCTAAGAAAGCTTTCATTCCTAGCTCTTCTATTTGTTTTTCATCAAATACTTCTACTTCAAATCCACTTTCTTTACCAATTTCCACTGCAGCTTGTGCTAAAGTTTCTGGATATAATATATTGGCTGGCTCATTTACTAAATCACGAGCTACTATTATACCATCAGCTACATTATTAGCTTCAACTATTTTTTTATTCATTTTTTCAATTTTTTCTTTTGGTGCACCTATTATAGTTACTGTTGGATTATAAACTTCTTTAGCTTGCTTATATTTATCAAACTTATAACTTGCTAATCTTACACCTTGTACAATAGACTTAGTAACTCCACCAGTACATAATCCATTAGCTTTTATAAAATTAATGCTTAAGTTATCTAATTTTAATTTTTCAGCTTGTTTTATTCCCTTTGCTACTGCATTTATTAAATCTGTTCTTTCTAAATCATCATATTTTCCAAGACCTACGAAAATTTCATAATTTAAATCTTCAGTAGTTTTATAAAATACTTGACCAGCTTTTCCTTCAAATACCTTTTTTGATTTTAACTTTTCTAATACTTTACTGTTTGACTCCTTGTCTTCATATACAAGAGTAATAATCCCTTGGAAGCTACCAACAGTTAAATCTTTTACTTGCATCATCACTTGCTTCTCCTATCTATAAAATTTATTATTTAATAACTTTTCTCTATTATACTATAGTATAACGTTTTTTGTATTTATTAGAGTTAAATATTCATTAATATTCTTCCCTATATCTTTAATTATACAACTTTTTTTTCAACGCTCCTATCTCTTCCTATATACTTAAACTCAAAATATATCATTGTAATAGCTACTATTCCTGCTATAAAATCAGCAATAGGTCCTGCATACATTATTCCATCAATCCCCATAAATATAGGTAATATAACTATTAAAGGTAATAAGAATAATATCTGTCTCGTTAATGAAAGGAATATACCTTTCTTAGGTTTCCCTATAGCAGTAAAGAAATTAGATGATATAGGTTGGAAACAATTTAAGAATGTAAATAATAAAAATATTCTAAAGTATTTAACTGCAAAATCATAATAAGCTTCTGAACCTGAACCAAAGATTGATACTATTTGTCTTGGGAATACTTGAAATGCAATAAGTGCTATTGCAGATACAATTACTCCATAAGTAATAGCTGTTCTATATGCTTTCTTTACTCTCTCATACTTCCTAGCTCCATAATTAAAGCTT
>JAFNXG010000202.1 GCA_017383505.1 Clostridium sp. | reverse complement strand
ATTTTTATCCAAAAAGTCAGATAAAGTGGTATTATTAAAAGAGAAAGGATTAACCTTTGTTGATTCAGGAGGATATTTATAAGTTATCCCAGGATATAAAACTCTATAGCTATTCATTGAAGGTGCAATATGTTTTATACATTCCATTATTTTATTATCTCTTTCCCTAACAAGAGTAATATTGCTATGTCTTCCCATTATTTCAACAATTAAAGTATATATACTATTAAAGCCTAGTTCATCAGAAGACTCAATTAAAAATTTAACTATTCTATCTCCGTCTAGTTGGACAATATCTACAATCTTACCACCGATTAAATATTTTCTAAGAACCATAGTAAACATAGGTGCTTGTAAAGGGTTAGCTTTAACTACATTTGTTAAATTAAATCTAGGATATTTAGGTGATGCAGATATTAGAAGTTTTAGGTTTTTTCTTTCTTTTCTTAATGTTAATATTATTTCATCTTTTTCAGGTTGATTTATTTTATCAATTTTAGAATTTATTATTGATTTTTTTAAATCTTGGACTAAACTATATAAGTAGATACCGTCTATTGCCATAAATGTCATCCTTTCTTTAGTATTAATTAAAGTAAGTATATCATTAAATTGAGTATTAGTAAAACGGTTAAAATAAAGGAGGTAAATATGGAATTTATAAAAATGCATGGTACAGGGAATGATTTTATTTTTTTATTAGACTTAGATAATAAGTATATTGGACAAGAAGATATACTAGCGAGAAAGCTTTGTCATAGAAGATTTGGTATTGGTGCAGATGGAATAGTACTAGTTAGAAAATCAATTGTGGCAGATATAAAAATGGTAATAGTAAATAGTGACGGATCAGCAGCAAATATGTGTGGTAATGCTATTAGATGTTTTGGAAAATATGTATTTGAAAACAATATAATAAGCAAAGAGATAATTAAAGTAGAAACTGGAGATGGAATAAAAGAACTAGAGTTAAAAATAAATAATAATAAGGTAGAGGGAATAAAAGTATATATGGGTGAAATATCTTTTGATGGTAAACTAATACCATTAAAGAATAAAGATAAATTAATAGATGAAGAGATATTTGTAAATGATAAAACTTATAGAGCATCTTCTATATTAGTAGGCGTTCCTCATACTGTAATATTTGTAGATAATGAAAATTATGATGTATCAGAAGGGAAGTATATAGAAAAATACGAACTTTTTGAGGAAGGAACTAATGTTAATTTTGTTAAAGTAATTGATGATGAAAATATATTTGTTAAGACCTGGGAAAGAGGAGCAGGTGCAACTTATTCTTGTGGGACAGGATGTTCAGCATCAGTTGTAATATGCAATAAATTAAATTTAACTAAAGATAAGGTAAATGTAAGAGTACCAGGAGGTAACTTAAGAATAGAAATTGAAGGAAATTCAATTTATATGATTGGAAACGCAGAGTTTATTTGTAGTGGTGAAGCATATATATAAAGAGGAAAAGTGGATGGCGAAAAGAAAATATAAAAAAATAATAGTCTCAGTAAAACTTATAGTTATAGTTATGCTCTTTCTAGGATGTAGCAAAAATGTTGTAGAAGAAGCAGAAAAAACAACTGAAATAACATTAAATAAAGGTGCTTTTGTAGATGAAAGCACAGATTATAAAACATTTAATTTAAATTCAGACAATAAATATGAACAAATAGATATTGGAAATGAAGTAATAAATAATTTTAATATTAAATCTAACACATATACTTATTATAAAGATGGTAGTTTTTATATAAAATATAATTCTAAGGATATAAAAATAAATCATGATAGAATAATAGACTTAAAAATTTCGCCAGAAGGAAATTATGTCTTCTATTTTATACAGGAAGAATATTTAAAACCTGTGGTAATGGACTTGAAAAATGAAAAAGAAATAATATTAAATAATAAGGTAGTTATATCAGGAGAATTTATTGATTGGATAACTGATGAAAGGTTAGCTTATTATGGTGTTAATACAGATGAGAAGAGTACTGGTATTTTTACTTATGATGTACATAATAATGAAGAGGATATTCTTTATAAAATAAACAAAGGATATGTTAAATTTTTAAAGCATATAGATAATGGGCTAGTAGTAGCAGAACAGCATTATGATGGAGAATGCATACTAAACATGATAGATATAAATGGTAGTATACGAGAAATATCTACAGAAGTTATTTATATTAATGATATAGAAGCTGTGGGAGATAAAATATATTTATTAGGAGAAGTTAAAAACAATAAATTTTCTATTTATCAAATAAGTAATGGAGAAGTAAAAAGATTGATATTTGACTTTCCAAATATATTATATGCACAAAAGGGATTATCAATAAATGAGTTTGGAGAAGTGCTGTTTGTAGGTGGTACTTCCAACAGTAAAACAGAAAATTTATATAAGTATTCTGATGGAAATGTTATGTTAGTATATGAAAATATAAAAAATTGCAATTTTATAAATATTAATTAAAAAAGAATTTAGAAAAATTTCTAAGTTCTTTTTTTTATATTCTTTCACTTTAAACTTTATAAATGTGTGATAATTTACAAAAATAATTTTTATTAGTTAAAAATGAATAAAATTCTAAAATATGGAAAGTGTTATTAAGGGTGATTGAGAAATGGTAAAGGGTGAGTTGATTAGTTCTATAGATTTAACATTAGCAAGAAAAATAAGTGAGCAAAAGGCTAAAAAATTAAAATCTATTCCTTTTAAAGAAAGTAATGAAGAAATATATATTTATAGCAATATATATGAAAAAAGTTTAGTAGAAGAATTTGAATTTATATTTAGAAAAAAAGTTAGGTTAGTAATTATAAATGAGGATGATATTGATAGTTTAATAAAAATAATCTATTTAGGAAAGCAAAATGAAGCTGATTATGAAGTTTTTAAAGAAGCAATAAATTTAAAGGCATCAGATATACATTTTGAGCCATATAGAAATTATATTTTAGTTAGATTTAGAATCGATGGACTATTAAGGAATATGTTTGTATTTGAAAATAAAGAATATGCAGCTATTTTATCAAAAATAAAAATAAAAGCTAATTTGGATATAACAGAAAAAAGAAAGCCACAAGATGGGAAAATAAGTTTTTTATATGATGAAGATGAATATGATTTAAGAATATCAATAATTCCTATTGTTTATGGTGAAAAACTAGTTATAAGAATTTTATATGGCAACGTATTTAATTATTCAATAAATAAATTAAATTTAACCTCTAAACAAATGAAAAAGCTTAATTATATTATGAAGGTTAATTCAGGATTAACAATAGTAAATGGACCAACAGGATCAGGAAAGTCAACAACACTTTATTCTATATTACAAGAGTTGAATAAGGAAGAAGTGAATATATCTAGTTTAGAAGATCCAATTGAAGCTGTAATAGCAGGAGTAAATCAAATGAATTTAAATAAAACATTAAATATTGGATTTGCAGAAGGGCTTAGAAGTTTATTAAGACAAGATCCAGATATAGTTATGTTAGGAGAAATAAGAGATGAAGAGACGGCTGAAATGGCAGTAAGAGCTTCATTAACAGGTCATAAAGTTTACTCTACAATACATACACGAGATCCTAGAGAGGTGTATTTTAGATTAGAGGATATGGGGGTTGAAAAATACTTAATAAGAGACTCATTAGTTGGAATAATATCTCAAAGGCTTATCAGAATTCTATGTAAAAAGTGTAAAGAAAAAATAGGAGAAAAAAATATAGAAAAAGAGAAGATAGATATTTTTAATAAAAAGGGATGTAAAGAATGTAATTACAGTGGGTATAATGGTAGAGCTTTAGTTGCAGCAATACATGTAATAGATAACGATATGAAAAATAAAATAAAAAATATTTATAATGATACTACTATATTATCAAATTTTGAGATGATGGATAATTTAAACTCATTATTAAAAAGTGGAAATATATCGTTAGAGGACTATGAAAACTTTATAGAAATGGAGGGGATTAATAAAAGATATGAAGGAGAAAGTTAGCTATAATGACTTAGCTCTTATTGCGGGGAATATAGGAAACTTATATGATGAAGGTATTTCTTTATTAAATATATTGAGTCTAATTGATGAGTTACCATTAAAGAAGGAATATAAAAGTTTGCTAAAAGAAATGGAACAAGTAATAAAAGAAGGGGGAAGCTTATGTGATGGATTTAACAAAGGTAATGATATTATTCCAAACTTTTTTAATTCTATGATAGATATAGGAGAGAAAACAGGAAAAATAGTTTATGTATTAAAAGGTTTAGAACTATTTTATAATAAGCTATATTATGTTAGGAAGACTATTATAGGAGCTTTAACATATCCAATGATACTAATAGGAGCTTTAATTCTTTTAGGTATATTTGTTTTATTTTTCTTTATTCCTAATATGAGTAATATTTATGTATCTATGGGAAAACAGATTCCAGATGAATATTATAGCATAATTTTATTTAAAGAAAGATTTTTAAATAATCCCATAATAGTAATTACACAGTTAAGTATTATTGTAGTGATATTACCATATTTTTTAGTTAGTAATTTTTTAAAAGATTATATTAGTGGGATAGTCAACAGAATACCTATATATAATTTGATTAATGAATACATAGTTATAATGTTAATGTCAGTAGTAATTAATAGTGGAATTAATATTGCAATAGGATTGGAATATTGTTGTGAAAATGAGTTAGGAAAATCTATAAATAAAAATATAAGAAAGATAAATAAGGATATTATATCGGGAAAAGGATTATTTCAATCAATGAGTGAAATAGAAATGTTTTCTCAATATACATTAGCTCATATAAAGCTAGGAGAAGAAAGTGGATCTTTAGATAAAAGATTAAAGCTATTAGAAGAAGAAATATTTAAGAAGGTTACAGCAAAAATAAATAGACTAACTCAGCTTATTCAACCAATATTAATAATGTTTATTGGGATAATTGTAGTAATTTTTATTATAAAGTTTTTAATGCCTCTTTTAGATATAGTAGTTATATGAAGATGAAAAAAGCATACACACTTATAGAGTTTACCATAGTGTTATCTATAATTCTCGTATTAATATTTCCAGTATTCAATGTTGCAAAAGCTTATAATGAAGCTTTATTAAGAGTTAAAGCAAAAGGGACAATGAATGATTTAAGTAGTCTAATTAGTTATAGTAAATATTATTGTCGATATTATAATGTAAATGGTTTAATTGAAATTGATAAGGAATATGGAAAAGTTGTTTTTAAAAACCTATCTTCAAAAGGAACTATAGTAAAGGCGATAGTTATAGGAGATGGAGTTAGATTAGTTGCAGATAACTCTTTGAGTATTACTAAAACAGGAAAGGTTCAGTCAGATACCATAAGATTAATAGATTCTGATGGAAAGCTTTATAAGTTAACTATTTCTACAGGTATAGACACAGTGAATATTTATGAAGGAGATTAAGATATAGCAGTGAAAAAGAAAGGTAATATCCTATTAGAAACAATAGTTGCTGTTAATATTATTTTAGCAGTGTTTTTAATAGTTACATCATTAATAGATAATAATATAGAAAGTTTTTTTAAGAGGAGAAAAATAGAAGAGGCAAATAGAATAATTTATTGCGTAATGCAAGAGGTTAAGTACAATCTAACTTTAGATGAATTATTGAATTTAACAAAGGAAAAAGAGTTTAAATTGAAGTTATATGATAATTTTTTAATAGATATATCAAATACGAATTTGGAATTAATGCCTAAGGGAAATGAAATAGTAATAAAAGCAGTAAATACAGATGATCCAGATAAAATAGAAATTGAATTAAAAGTAGATTTACTTTCAGAAAATGAAACTTTATATAAGAATTTCAACAAATATAAATGGATGGATTACTATGAATAATCGCAAGAAAGGATATACGTTAATAGAGGTAATTGTAGTTATAGCTATATTAATGATATTGGGTGGAATAACTATAACTCTTTCTTATGAAACTATAGAGAATTATATAATTAATATAAATAAGTCTTATTATGAAGATAAATTCGATAATGCATTGTTAAATATAGATACTATAGTTAATAGTAATGGAATTGTTTCAATAGAACAAAACAAAAACTTTACTGGTAAGTTTAATGGAGATATTATATCAGATAATTTAGTTGTTACTTTTAAAGAAGAAAATAATAATCTAACTACAAAAATAATTTATTTAAAAAATGAAAAGCTTATGGTTAAGACTTTAAATTATAAAGGTGAGGTACTTTTGGTAGGAGATAATGTACTATTAAATAATATAAAAACATTTTCTGTAAGGAAAAAAGAAAATTTAATTTATTATTACATAGAAAGTAAAGATTCTGGTATAAGAGGAAGATGTATATGAAGAAAAAACAAGGAGTAGTAATGTTAGAGGTATTATTATTACTAAATGTTTTACTAGTATTAATAGTTTGCAATTCTAAAATTATAACAAATAATTTAAGCAAGCTTCAACTTTATCAAATAAAAGAAGATATTTTAACACTAAATGATTTAGAGTATGAAATATTAAAGGAAGTACAGGAACTAGCTAAGAATAATGATGAAATAGCACAAGTTATTAAAAACCATAAAGAAGATTTAAGTATTAAATATCAATATAATTTTAGTGGAAATGAGAATTTAAAGTTTATT
>JAFNXG010000201.1 GCA_017383505.1 Clostridium sp. | reverse complement strand
CCTGTAATAGGAAGAGATGATGAAATAAGAAGAACTATTAGAATTATTTCAAGAAGAACTAAAAATAATCCAGTATTAATAGGTGAGCCAGGGGTTGGTAAAACTGCTATTGTTGAAGGGTTAGCTGAAAGAATAGTAAGAGGGGATGTCCCTGAAGGATTAAAAGATAAAATTATTTTTTCATTAGATATGGGATCACTTATAGCAGGTGCTAAATATAGAGGTGAATTTGAAGAAAGATTAAAAGCAGTTTTAAAAGAAGTTCAAAATAGTGAAGGTAAGATTATATTATTTATAGATGAAATTCATACTATTGTTGGAGCAGGTAAAACTGATGGAGCAATGGATGCAGGTAATTTAATTAAGCCATTACTTGCAAGAGGTGAATTACACTGTATTGGTGCAACTACTTTTGATGAATATAGACAATATATTGAAAAAGATAAGGCACTTGAAAGAAGATTCCAACCTGTTATTGTTGATGAGCCATCAGTTGAAGATGCAATTTCAATATTAAGAGGATTAAAGGAAAGATTTGAAATTCACCATGGAGTTAGAATTCATGATTCAGCTATAGTTGCAGCAGCAAAACTTTCTGATAGATATATTCAAGATAGATATTTACCAGATAAGGCTATTGATTTAATTGATGAAGCTGGAGCTATGATAAGAACTGAGATAGATTCACTTCCAGCAGAATTAGATGCCATTAGAAGAAGAATTGTACAACTTGAAATAGAAAAAGAAGCTTTAACAAGAGAAAAAGATGAAGGTTCTAAGAAAAAGTTAGAGGCTTTAGAAAAAGAATATTCAGAACTTAAAGCTAAAAATGATGAAATGACAGCTAAGTTTGATAGAGAAAAGGGAGCTATCTTAAAGTTAAAAGAATTAAAAGGTAAACTTGATGAAGCTAGAGGAAACCTTGAAGCAGCTCAAAGACAATATGACTATAATAAGGCTGCTGAAATCCAATATGGTGAAATTCCTAGTTTAGAAGCTGCTATTGAACAAATGGAAGTAGAAGTTAAGGAAAATTATGAAGGTGCTTTATTAAAAGAAGAAGTTACTGAAGAAGAAGTTTCACAAGTATTATCAAGGTGGACTGGTATACCTGTTTCTAATTTATTAGAAGGTGAAAGAGAAAAATTATTAAGACTTGAAGATGAAATGCAAAAAAGAGTAATTGGGCAAGAAGAGGCTATCACATCTGTTACTTCTGCAATACTTAGAGCAAGAGCAGGATTAAAAGATATAAATAGACCTATAGGTTCATTTATTTTCTTAGGGCCAACAGGTGTAGGTAAAACTGAGCTTGCAAAGACTTTAGCAAGAAATCTATTTGATTCTGAAGATAATATTATAAGAATAGATATGTCTGAATATATGGAGAAACATGCTGTATCTAGATTAGTTGGAGCGCCTCCAGGATATGTGGGATATGAAGAAGGTGGTCAATTAACTGAAGCTGTTAGAAGAAAGCCTTATAGTGTAATATTATTTGATGAAATTGAAAAGGCACATGAAGATGTATTTAATATGTTCTTACAAATACTAGATGATGGTAGACTTACAGATAATAAAGGTAAAACTGTTGATTTCAAAAATACAATTATCATTATGACTTCTAATATAGGAAGTAGCTATCTTTTAGAAAATAAATCAGAAGATGGTATAGATCCGCAAATAAGAGAAGAAGTAATGAATGAAATGAAAATGAGATTTAAACCAGAGTTCTTAAACAGAGTAGATGATATTATAATGTTTAAGCCATTATCTGAAAATGGAATCACTAAGATTATTGATATCTTCGTTAATGAAGTTGCTAGCAGATTAAGAGATAGAAATATAACTTTAGATATCACACCAGAAGCTAAGCATATATTAGCAGTGGAAGGTTATGACCCAGTTTATGGAGCAAGACCACTTAAGAGATATATTCAAAATACTTTAGAAAATAAACTAGCAAGATTAATTATTGCTGGAGAAATTAATTATGGTTCTCATGTTGTAATTGATGGTAAAGATGATGAAATTGTAATTAGAACTGAATAGGAGGAAAAGGCTATGGTATTAAAAATACACATAGCCTTATTTTTATTATGAATACTTATTATTTAAAATTAAATTTGAGTTTAAAGGAATTAGCACTATAAAACTTATAAAAACTAAAATAGCAGAAATTAAAAATGGCAATTTATTTCCTATATCAAAGATAAATCCAGCAGTTAATGATCCGGTAACTTGACCTATTGCTTTAGATGAATTAAAAACTCCCATAAGAGATCCGTAATTTTCTTTAGCAAGTTTTGTTATTATACTTTGTTGTAGTGGGATATGTATACTTGCAAATGATACAAATATTACTGCACAAGTTAAGAATAAAATAACATTATTTGATATTACCATAAGAATTAATGAAGCTATAATACATAGAGTTATAGTTTTAAATATATTAATTTCTTTAAAGAACTTTGCCAATAAAGGTGTAAAAATTAAATTTACCATAAAACCAACTATTCCAACAAATGCCATGAATCCACCTATGAATGTAGGAGGAAGTTTTAAAACATCTTCTATGTAATAATTAATAGTGGAGTTATAGCTTGTTGATGCAAAGTAAAAGGCAATAACTATTATAAACATAATTATTAAGTTTTTATTTAAAAGCTTTGAATAATTAATTTTATTATAATTATTAGTTACGGAAGTTATAGAACTTTTCTCTTTTTTAGGTTCTTCTAATAATAAATATACTAAGGTACCTAAGATTAAACATAAAATAAATTGAGAAAAGAAAGTATATTTAAAATTATTGTTACCTATTACGCCTCCAAGAAGTGATCCTAAAGAGGAGCCAATTGTATTTGCAGATGCATAGTATGTAATATATTTTATTCTATTTTCTTTTGTTGTTATATCAGTTAAATATGCCATTGATGTAGTTAAATAGCTTACTACAAAAAATCCCCCAGTAAATCTAAATATAAGTATTATAAATGGATTAGTATTAAAACCAAAACCAAGTTGGCTTATACCATAGCCTATAGCACCTAATATTAAAAATTTAATTCGTCCTTTTTTATCAGATAAAGTACCAAATAATGGTGAACCAATAAAGTTACCAATGGACATTGCGGCAAAGAATAGTCCAAACATAAAGGTAGGTAATCCAAGTCTTGTTATAAACATAGGGGTAACTGGATGAGCCATGTTAAATGTAAGTGAACTAAACATAGTTAAAATTATAATAAATATTAATGATTTATTCTTATTTTTCATTTGTCCTCCTCAATATAATTGTTTAAAAACATAAGTTTTTTTATATTTAATAGTATATCTATAAAATCAAAAAAATCCAATTAACTTTTAAGGTGATTACGTAGAAAATTGTACTTTTTAGCTTAAAAGTCAGTGATAGAGAAAAAATTGATTATATTACTTTCTGGAGATTATATAATCAATTTTTCGGCATCACGGCATTCAAGCCTTAACGAACAATTTAGTTATTAAGGGAGTTGATTTCCTGCTGATAGATATATAGAATACCATTCTTCACGAGTTAATTGTACGTTAGAAGCAGTACAGATATCTCTTAATCTACTTTCGTTCGTTGTACCAACAATAGTTTGTATTTTAGCTGGATGTCTAAGTATCCATGCTGTTGCAACTGCAGTGGAACTTACTCCATACTTTTCACCTAATTCTTTAAGTTTTTTATTAAGTTCAGGAAATTTTGGATTATTTAAGAATGTACCTTCAAAGAATCCATATTGGTAAGGTGACCATGCTTGAATATTTATATCTTTTAAACGACAATATTCTAAAATTGATCCATGTCTATCTATAGAAGGAGATATTTTCATGTTTACGTTTAAACCAGAATCAATAATTCCAGTATGCATAATGCTAAATTGAAGTTGGTTAATAGTAACTTTATTTTTTAAATACTTATTTAATAATTCTATTTGCATTGAATTGTGGTTACTAACACCAAAATTTCTAACTTTACCTTCGTTATATAGTTTTTCAAAAGCTTCATTTACTTCTTCAGGTTCCATTAATGTGTCAGGTCTATGCAATAATAATATGTCTAAATAATCAGTTTTCAATCTTTTTAATATAGAATCAACAGAATTTATAATATGTTCTTTAGAATAATCATAAAATCCAGGTCTAATAGCACATTTAGACTGAATAATAATTTTTTCTCTTAAAGATGTAGACATAGAAAGTGCTTCGCTAAAGATTTCTTCTGACTTTCCTTTGCCATAAATATCAGCATGATCAAAAAAATTAATGCCACAATCTAAGGCTGTATTAATTAAGCTATTAACTGAAGTTTTATCCATAGTTGAAATTCTCATGCATCCAAGACCTATTTCGGATGCCTTAATATTACCATTTGCCATTATTATTTCTTTCATAAATATAATCCTCTCTATGATGTAAATTATTAATTAATCATTTACATTATATCATTTAGATGAATTATAAGTCTATGTGGCTAAGATATTAAAAAAATAAATAAAAAAATGAAAAAATAGTGTTGACAAACATCGACAAACATAATATACTAAACAACGTAGTCGATGCGCGGGTATCGTATATCGGTAATACTCCAGCCTTCCAAGCTGGAAAGGTGGGTTCGATTCCCACTACCCGCTCCATTTTATTTGAATAGGAAACTCAGCAAAGCTGAGAAAATTCAAATAACTAAATCTAAGATTTAGATTTTCATTTTGCGTGTTTAGCTCAGCTGGATAGAGCAACGCCCTTCTAAGGCGTGGGCCAGGAGTTCGAATCTCTTAACACGCACCATATGGTGAACGTAGTTCAGTTGGTAGAGCGCCAGTTTGTGGCACTGGTTGTCGTGGGTTCGAGTCCCATCGTTCACCCCATTTAGGGATATCGCCAAGCGGTAAGGCACCACACTTTGACTGTGGTATTCGTAGGTTCGAATCCTGCTATCCCTGCCATTTTTGGTTTACTAGCTCAGTCGGTAGAGCACTTGACTTTTAATCAAGGTGTCCGGGGTTCGAT
>JAFNXG010000200.1 GCA_017383505.1 Clostridium sp. | reverse complement strand
TCTAATATCATATAAATATTACCTCCCTATTTAAAGTTTTCTTCTCTTTAAATATAGTTCCATGATCCTTATATTTCTTTAATACAAAATGTGTTGCTGTTCCTATTACATTATCTTGTACAGCTAGTTTTTCTGATACAAACATTGCAACTTCCTTCATTGTTTTTCCTTCCACTATAACAGTTAAATCAAATCCACCTGAGGACATTAAGTAACATGCTTTAACTTGATCAAAGTTATATATTCTTTCTGCTACTTTATCGAAACCTTCCCCCCTTTGAGGTGTTATTTTAACTTCAATAAGGGCTGTAACTGTTTCCCTCCCTGTATTTTCCCAGTTTATTAGAGTAGTATATCCTGCTATTATACTTCTTTCTTCATAATCTCTAATAGCTTCTCTAACCTCTTCTACAGTTTTACCTGACATTATTGCTATCTGCTCATCAGTATATCTACTATTCTCTTCTAAAATCTCTAAAATTTCTTCCATAACTAGCCTCCTTATAATAAAAAAAGCCTCATCCCTATATAAAAAGGGACGAAGCTATAAAATTCCGCGGTACCACCCTAATAAGTAAAATTCTTTACTCACTCAGTAAGAATTATAATATATTTAAAATTATAATAATTCTTTTCCTTATAACGTTAGGATATACGGCTTTACCTACATTAAGAAAATTCTTAGTTCTCAGCAAGCGATTCAAAGGCTGCTTCTTAAAAGTATTATTACTAAGTTACACCAAACCTTAGCTCTCTAAAAATAATAACTTAAAATAATCTTCCTTATCATAATCTTTTTACTTATTGCTAATATTATCCATCATAAACAACTTTAAGTCAACAGTAAATATAAAATTTATAGTAGCTATATAATATTTCAATAGTTAATCTTCTACCTGTACTCCCCCCATATACTAGGATCCTTATAATAATTTATTCCTTGATACTCCATTCTTATTCCTTGCTCTTTTAATCTCATTTTATATTCATCCCAATTTCTATTTTCTTTTGGAGTCCATCCTATCTCTGCATATCCTGGTAATCTTGGATATATCATATAGTCCATCTGTTCTTGAGTTGAAATTGTTTCTGTCCAAAGAGGTGCTTCCACCCCTAATATTAATTTTTTTGGTGCATAATCTGTTGGATCCCATTTATATGCTACATCTACTGGTATATAACCAGCCCAACTTAATCCATAAGGAGTATCTTCATTATACTTCATATCTAAATATGCTTTACTTGAAATTGACGTTATTATATTCATTTCTTTTTTTACAGCTGCTTCATTTGAATCTTTCCAATTTTGAAGTATTACATTTGAATTTATTTGATTAGAAGTATCTATGGGATCCCAACCTATAGGAGTTTTACCATACTTTTGTGCTATTTTAGCTACTCTTCCTACAAAATAATCATAATCTTCTTTTTTAGTATTAAGAGCTTCATCCCCTCCTATTTGAATGTACTTTGACGGTGATATCTGTGAAACCTCCTTAAATACTGTATCTATAAATTCATATGTTTTTTCATTATCAGTCATAAAAGAACTAAATCCTACATCAGTTCCTGTATATAAAGGCTTTCTTTTTCCATCTGGATTTAAAAATCCATAAGATGCTAACGCAGCATTGGTATGACCAGGCATATCAAACTCAGGTACTATCTCAACATATCTTTGCATTGCAAACTTTACTATATCCTTAAATTGTTCTTGAGTATAATATCCTCCTGGCCCTCCGCCAACTTCTGTACTTCCTCCTATACGAGTTAACTCTGGATATTCTTTTATTTCTAATCTCCAACCTTGATCATCACTTAAATGTAAATGTACTTTATTTATCTTATATTGAGCTGCTAAATCTATTTGCCTTTTAATTTCATCAACACTAAAAAAATGTCTTGCAACATCTATCATTAAGCCTCTATAACTATATTCTGGTTTATCAGTAATAGTAGATGCTGGAACACCCCATTCTACATTACTAACAACTGTACTTTTATCTATCTCTTCGGGCAACATTTGTCTTAATGTTTGAACTCCTCTTGATATCCCCTCTGGCTTATAAGCAGTAATTTTAATTATTTTAGGTGTAGTTAAAATATTATAACCTTCTATTCCTAAGTCTGGATTTGCATTAATTGTAGTTAAGTAAATACTACCATCTATAGGATTATCACTATCAATAATATCTAATGGAAACCCTGTAGATAAACTTAATTTTTGTCTTATAAATTCTGCAATCCATCTAATCTGCTCAGTTTCTTCATCTGTATTGCCTTTTATATAAATTGCACTACCTTTTGTTAAGATAAATTTACCCTCTTTACTTTGGTAACTCATCGGTTTTGGAATAATATTGACTTTACTACTGATTCCTTCTTCATTAAAAACTTCTTTTATATAATAATTATCTCTAACACATATATTAGAGCACATCATAGCTATAATTACTATTCCTATCAATATTACTGTGCTCACTGTTTTATTCCATTTAATTATCTTTTTCATATGTACACATCCTTAAAATTTATATTTTCTAGTATTTAATTATTAGATTTTATAAATTTTATTATTTGTCTTTATTCTTATATTAATGCAAAGGAATTTACATATTTTATGTAAAAAAACTACTAATATTGATTTTATATACCTCAATAT
>JAFNXG010000199.1 GCA_017383505.1 Clostridium sp. | reverse complement strand
TTTAAAGGTTAATAATAGAAATAGAGTTTATAAAAATGGAGGGTAGTAATTTATGAGCGAAATAATGGTAGTTTTACAATTTATTATGATGATTTTATTCATAATATATTTATTTAATACTAACAAGGCAAATCATTCTAGAACTTCAGTAGTAGATAAAGAAAACAAAAAGGAGATGGAAAAGCTTCTTAAAATGAGGAGGATAAAATTAACAGAACCTTTAACAGAGAAAAGTAGACCCATTGATTTTGGTGATATTATAGGACAGGAGGATGGAATAAAAGCTTTAAAAGCAGCTATATGTGGACCAAATCCTCAACATGTTATTATTTATGGTCCTCCAGGAATAGGAAAAACAGCTGCGGCAAGATTAGTATTAGAAGAGGCAAAAAAGAAAGAGAGGTCTCCATTCAAAAAAGATGCCAAATTTGTTGAAATTGATGCTACAACTATAAGATTTGATGAGCGAGGAATAGCAGATCCGTTAATAGGTTCAGTACATGATCCTATTTATCAAGGAGCAGGGTCTTTAGGGGTAGCTGGAATACCACAGCCTAAAGCTGGAGCAGTAACAAAGGCTCATGGAGGTATATTATTTATTGATGAAATAGGTGAGTTACATCCTATAGAAATGAATAAGTTATTAAAGGTGCTAGAAGATAGAAAAGTATTTTTAGATAGCTCTTATTATAGTTCTGAAGATCCTAATATGCCGACATTTATAAAAGAAATATTTGATAATGGGCTACCAGCAGATTTTAGGCTTATAGGAGCAACAACTAGGGGGCCAGAGGAGATTGCTCCAGCTATAAGGTCAAGATGTGTAGAGGTATTTTTTAAAGGGTTACAAAAAGAAGAGATAAGAGAGATAGCTAAAAGAGCAATAGATAGAGTAGGATTAAGTGTTACTGATAAAGGGCTAGATATAATAAGTAGACATTGTTCTAACGGAAGAGAGGTAATTAATTTAATTCAATTATGCTCTGGAGTTGCTATAAATGAAGAAAGAGAAAATATTACAGAGGAAGATATAAATTGGGTTATTGAAAATGGTCAATATACTGAAGTATCTGATATAAAGGTTTCTGATAAATCTGAAGTAGGTGTTATTAATGGGTTAGCTGTTCATGGAGCTAATATAGGATTATTAATGCAAATAGAAGCTACAGCTAAAAAAGCAATAGGAAGAAGTGGGGAATTAAAAATTTCAGGTATTATAGAAGAAGAAGAAATTACTATGAATAACAGAAAAATAAGAAGAAAAAGTACAGCGTATTCTTCAATACAAAATGTATTAACAGCATTAAATAACATATTTGATTTAAAATGCGAACAGTATGATATTCATATAAATATACCAGGGGGGATTCCTGTGGATGGACCATCAGCAGGAATAGCAATTGCTACTGCTGTATATAGTGCAATTATAAATAAAGCAATTGATAGTAAAGTTGCTATGACAGGAGAAATAAGTTTATTAGGAAGTGTTAATCCTATAGGTGGAGTAAATGCTAAAATATTAGCAGCTAAGAAATCAGGGGCTAAAAGAGTAATAATTCCCGAGGCAAATTGGAATGAAAGTTTTTATGAATATGAAGGAATAGATATAATTAAAGTATCTCATATTAAAGAAGTAATAGATTTATGTATAGAAGATGATCTGAAACAATCCATAGATATATTATCAGCTAAGGCAAAAGAATGATTGAATAAGATTAAGAATTTTTGGTGATAAAGTTGAAAAAAACTATATTTATGTGTATAATAGAAAAGTTAAATGTATTAATAAGTTAATATTTAGAATGGAGGGGGAAAATGAATATAGATTCAATTTTATTACCATTAATTCCTCTTAGGGGTATTACTATTTTTCCCAATATGATTATACATTTTGATATTGGTAGAGAAAAGTCTATTGCGTCACTTGAAGAAGCAATGCTACAAGAGGGTAAAATATTTTTAGTTACGCAAAAAGATCCTGAAGTAGAACTGCCAAACAAAAAAGAGGACATGTACTCAATAGGAACTATATGTAAAATAAAACAAATACTAAAACTTCCAAAAGGAATAACTAGAGTTTTAGTTGAAGGTATAGAAAGAGCTACACTAGTAACATTTGAAGAAAAAGATAATTATCTAAGAGGTGTTGTTGAAAAGATATCAGAGTCTGAGAAAGAAGTAGAGAGTAATGAAGATTTAGCATTTAGAAATCAGCTTGGTAAAGCTTTTGCTTCATATATTCATGCAACTGAAGGTGATGATGGTAAAGTGCTTCAAATGATGGAGCAAGAAAAAAATCTAGGGAAAGTTACAGATTTAATTGCAGCATATATACAATTATCAGATGAGAAGAAACAATTAATATTAGAGACTATTAATGTTCATGAAAGAATAGAGAAACTGCTTGTTTTTATAGATGAAGAGATAGAAATAGTTAAAATAGAAAAAGAAATAGGCAATAAAGTAAAAAGTAAGCTTGATAAAAGTAATAAAGAATATTTATTAAGAGAGCAAATAAAAGTTATTCAAGAAGAGCTTGGAGAAGATGAAGAGAAGAATGAGTATAATAGATACTCTAATGAGATAAAAAAATTAAAAATGCCAAAAGAAGTAAGAGAAAAGGCAGAATATGAATTATCAAGATTAAAGTCATCTAATTCAGGAGATGGAAATAACATTAGAAATTATTTAGATTGGATGATTTCATTACCATGGAATAAATCAACTAAAGACTCATTTGATATAAATAAATCTTCAGAGATATTAGAAGAAGAACATTATGGATTAGAAGATGTAAAAGAAAGGATTTTGGAATATTTAGCAGTTAAGCAATATAGCAAATCTTTAAAAGGACCTATTTTATGCTTAGTTGGGCCTCCTGGAGTAGGTAAAAGTTCTATAGCAAAATCTATAGCGAAATCTATAAATAGAAAGTTTGTTAGAATTTCATTAGGTGGAGTTCGTGATGAAGCTGAAATTAGAGGACATAGAAGAACTTATGTAGGTGCTATTCCAGGTAGATTAGTATATGCATTAAAAGAAGCAAAGGTAAATAATCCATTAATTTTATTAGATGAAATTGATAAATTAAGTGGAGATTATAAAGGAAATCCTGCTGATGCATTATTAGAAGTTTTAGATCAAAATCAAAATAAAACTTTTAGAGATGCTTATATGGAAGTAGATATGGACTTATCAAATGTTCTATTTATTACTACTGCAAACTCTTTAGATACTATTCCAAGAGCTTTACTTGACAGAATGGAAGTAATTCAGGTATCAGGATATACCTATGAAGAGAAGTTCCATATTGCAAAAAAACATTTAGTTAAGAGAGCATTAAAGGAATATAATGTAGATGAAAAGACTATAAAAATATCTGATAATACTATAAAACAAATAGTTAATGGATATACTAGAGA
>JAFNXG010000198.1 GCA_017383505.1 Clostridium sp. | reverse complement strand
CAGGCAGAAAGCTTTTCATATATGGCTAAAGAATTTAAGAGTAAAGGACTAAATATATGGTGCTATACGGGATATACATTTGAGCAGATATTAGAAAAAATGAAAAAAGATAAAGATTTAAAAGAGTTAATTAGTAATGTTGATGTTTTAGTTGATGGGAAATTTGAGATGAATAATAAAAATAAAGGTTTGAAGTTTAGAGGATCAAGTAATCAAAGAATAATTGATGTTAAACAAAGCTTAGAAATGGGAAAGTGTATAGTTTTAATATAATATTACTTTTCTATAATTATAATACTTAAATGATATAAAATTAAGAATATTAGACTCAATAAATTAAATTTTAAATATTAACTTTAGCGACATATATAAAAATTATGTTTAATCATGTAAAAGTTTAATATAATAATTTAATTGACAATATATTTGATTTTTAGGTAAAATTACTTTAATATATTCTATTATAAGATTTATATCTTAAAAATAAGTCAATAATATTTAATAATAAATTCTATGAAAAGAAAGTACTTATTTTAGTTTATCTATCAGCGAGTAAGAAAATGGTGTGAGTCTTACAAGATATAAAATAAGGAAGAGGGCCTTGGAGAAGCTTATATGAGCATTAATTTAAATGTAAGTATAAGACGTTAACTGCGTTAAAGTTTTAAGTGAACTAATTTTAGTTAAATTGAGTGGTACCGCGGAAATATTTCGTCTCTTTGAAAAAAGAGGCGTTTTTTTTATATAAATTTAAGGAGGAAAATTAAATGAAAATATTTATTGAACAAATAAGCGATATTTTTATGAATACATTTGAAGAGCTTGGATATGATAGAAGTGCTGGAAGGGTAAATGTATCTAATAGACCTGACCTTTGTCAATATCAATGTAATGGAGCATTAGCTTGTGCTAAAAAATACAAGAAAGCTCCAAATGCTATTGCACAAGAAGTTGTAGAGAAATTAAAGGATAATGAAATTTTTTCTAAGTTAGAAATAGCAGGGCCAGGATTTGTTAACATAACTATAAATGATGAATTCTTAGTTGATTATGTAAACAAAATGAATAACGATGACAAATTTGGTACATCACAAGCAACAGAAATTAAAAAGATAATAGTAGACTACGGTGGAGCTAACGTTGCTAAGCCACTACATATTGGGCATTTAAGATCTGCGATTATAGGTGAAAGTATCAAAAGAATAGCTAAATACTTAGGTCATGACGTAACTGGAGATGTTCATTTAGGAGATTGGGGCCTTCAAATGGGTATGGTTATATCTGAAGTTGAAAGACGTAATCCTAGCTTACCATACTTTGATGAAAGTTTTGAAGGAGAATATCCAGTAGAAGCTCCATTTACAATTGATGAGCTTGAAGATATTTATCCATATGCAAGTAAGTTAGCTAAAAGTGATGAAGCTGTAATGGAAGCTGCTAAAAAGGCAACAGTTGAATTACAACAAGGTAGAAGAGGGTATGTTGCATTATGGAAACATATATTAAATGTTTCAGTTAATGATTTAAAGAAAAACTATGGTAATTTAGATGTTAACTTTGAATTATGGAATGGTGAAAGTGATGCACAAAAATTCATACCACCTATGATTGAGGAGTTAAAAGCTAATGGATTTGCAAAAGAAAGTGAAGGAGCTTTAGTTTTTGATGTAAGTGAAGAAACTGATAAGAGTCCAGTTCCACCACTATTATTATTAAAATCTGATGGGGCATCACTTTATGGAACTACTGATTTAGCTACAGTTGTAGAAAGAGTTAGAGATTTAAAAGCAGATGAAATAATCTACTTAGCAGATAAAAGACAAGGGCTTCACTATGAACAATTCTTTAGAGCAGCTAAGAAATCTGGTATAGCTAAAGAAGATACAGTATTAGACTTTATAGGGTTTGGTACAATGAACGGAAAAGATGGTAAGCCATTTAAGACTCGTGAAGGTGGAGTAATGAGACTTGCTGATTTAATTAACTTAATTAAAGAAGTTGGTAAAGAAAAACTTAAAGGTAACAAAAATATAGCTGAAGAAGATGTTGAAGAAATTTCTTCAAAAGTTGGATTAGCAGCATTAAAATATGGTGATTTATCAAATCAAGCTTCAAAAGATTATATATTTGATATTGATAGATTTGCTTCATTTGAAGGAAATACAGGACCATACATTCTTTACACAATAGTAAGAATTAAGTCTATTTTAAATAAAGCTAATGCGACAGAAATAGATAGTTCAGTATTAGTACCACAAAGCGATTCTGAAAGAAATCTAATGCTTCAACTAATTAAGTTTAATGAAGTTATTGAATTAAGCTTTAGAGATAGAGCACCTCATAAGATATGTGAATATATTTATGAATTATCAAACAACTTTAATAGATTCTATAATGATACAAGAATAGTATCAGAAGAAAATGAAGCTAAGAAAGGTTCTTGGTTATCTCTTATCAATTTAGTTAAGAATGTATTAGAACAATGCTTAGATTTATTAGGAATGGAAAGCGTTGAAAGAATGTAGTTTTAAATAAGATTAAGGCTAATGAAAGTTATTATATTTCATTAGCCTTTTTATATAAATTAGTTTTATTTTTAGGATGATAAATAAAAAAAAAAGCGCTTACGCGCTTTTTTTAATAATGGGGGGATGGGAACCTGTATATTACAGGTTTTATATTTACATTATAATTATGTACTAAAGTTAAGGTTTCTATACATAGATTTTTAAAATGATAAAAATAAACTTTATAATTATTAATTAAAATAAGGACTAATACTTTGAAGTATTAGTCCTTATTTTAAATATTAGAATTCAGATTGTCCTGTTGTTCTTGGGAATGGTATAACGTCTCTGATATTTGACATACCAGTAATGTACATTATTAATCTTTCAAATCCAAGACCAAATCCAGCATGCTTAGTTTCTCCATATTTTCTAAGCTCTAAGTACCACCAGTAGTCTTCTTCTTTAAGACCTAGTTCTGCCATTCTAGCTTTTAAGACGTCAAGTCTTTCTTCTCTTTGGCTACCACCAATGATTTCACCTATTCCAGGAACTAAACAGTCAGTTGCTGCAACAGTTTTTCCATCATCATTTAATCTCATATAGAAGGCTTTAATATCTTTTGGATAATCAGTAACGAATACTGGTCTTTTAAATACTTCTTCTGTTAAATATCTTTCATGTTCAGTTTGAAGATCAATTCCCCACTCAACTGGATATTCGAAAGCCTTTCCACAGTTCTTTAATATT
>JAFNXG010000197.1 GCA_017383505.1 Clostridium sp. | reverse complement strand
AGTTATAACTAAAGTATCCTCTTGAACGTCTAATCTTATTAAATTGCTATTTCCATCCTTAGCCATTAATGAAGCTCTTTCGATACCTTGTTGTAAATCTTGTTTCTTAACATTTACTAATAGTTTATATTCTTGTGGTAAAAGAGAAACGTAATTTACAAACTTTCCATCTAGTAATCTTGAAATAATTTTTGTGTTATCCACATTAAATAAAATATGGTTGTTAGTAAATGTGATTTTTAGCATTTCAGTATTATCTTCTAAGATTTTTGAAACTTCGTTTAAAGTTTTCCCTGGTATAACAACTTCAATGTTATCATCTACATCTAATAATTCGCTTCTTACGGCTAATCTATATCCATCTAATGCAACTAAATTTAATTCTTTATTTTTTACTTCAAAAAGGATACCTTGTAATATTGGTCTAGCTTCATCTTGAGCTATTGCAAATGAAGTACCTTTTATCATGTTTTTTAATAAATTTTGAGGAACTTCAACACTTAGATCCTCATTTATATTTGGTAGTGATGGATAATCACTTGAGTTCATATAAACTAAGTTAAATACTGACTTTTCACATGTTATTTGAATTAATTCATTTTCTGTAATTTCTATTTTTACATCTGAATTTGGTAATTTTCTAATAATTTCAGAGAAAATTTTTGAATCTATAACAATACTACCATCTTTTATAACTTCTGCTTCTACCTTTGTTTCTATACTTACATCCATATCTGAACCAATTAAAGTTAAACAATTGTTAGCAGCTTCTATATATATACCTTCTAAAATAGGCATTGTTGTCTTTCCAGTTATTGCTTTAGTTACTATTGAAATAGCTTCTTGTAGTTTTTGCTTTGAGCATATTATGTTCATAATTTTACCTCCTAAGTTATACACAGTTATTAAGATAAAGCTGTGCAATATAATAAGATAAATATAATAAATATATATAATAATAGTAGTAGTAAGGGCTGTGGATTTGTGGATAAGTGCTTTAAGCCCTGATATTTCAACAAATTTACTGTAAAAAATACTGTGGATAAGTCGGTAACAAATTCATAGTCTTATCCACAGTATCCACAATGAAAGACTAAGAAATGACTTATCCACAAATTATTCACTAGTTATTATGTACAGTTGTTGATTATTTTTGTGTTAGTTTTTTTGTTATATCATTTATTGTATTTTCTAAACTTTCATCATTATTTAGACTTTCTGATATTTTTTCATAAGCATGTATAACAGTTGTATGATCACGACCACCAAATTCTTCACCAATCTTAGGAAGTGACATATCTGTAAGCTTTCTACTTAAATACATAGCTATCTGTCTAGGATATGCTACATTTCTAGTTCTTCTTTGTGATTTTAAATCTTCAACTCTTAAATTAAAGTATGCAGCAACTACATCTTGAATTAAATCTATAGTTATGCTTTTATTTTGTTTATTTGAAATTATGTCTTTTAATGCTTCTGTAGCTAAATCAACAGTTATTTCGCGATTTGTTAATGATGAATATGCAACTATTCTAATTAATGCACCTTCAAGTTCTCTAATGTTAGATTTAATTTTAGTTGCTATATATACCATTACTTCATTAGGTACATTAAGCTTTTCAACATCAGCCTTTTTCTTTAAAATAGCCATTCTTGTTTCAAAGTCAGGTGCTTGAATATCAGCAATTAGTCCCCATTCAAATCTTGAACGTAATCTATCTTCTAAAGTTGGAATTTCTTTAGGTGGTCTATCTGATGATAATATTATTTGTTTATTTGCTTCGTGCAGTGTATTAAATGTATGGAAAAATTCCTCTTGAGTTCTTTCTTTTCCTGCAATGAATTGAATATCATCTATTAATAGAACATCGACACTTCTATATTTAGTTCTAAACTCCTCATTTTTATCATCTTTAATCGCATTTATTAATTCATTTGTAAATTTTTCTGATGAAACGTAAGCAACTTTTGCACTTGGATTATTTTGAAGAATATAATGACCAATTGCATGCATTAAGTGTGTTTTTCCTAATCCAACACCTCCATAGATAAAAAGAGGATTATAAGCTTTAGCTGGAGATTCAGCAACAGCAAGAGATGCAGCATGAGCAAATCTATTACTATTACCTATTACAAAAGAATCGAAAGTATATTTAGGATTTAATATGCTAGACATTTCGTCGTTTACAGTGATAGCAATTGAATCCTTTTTAGGTTCTTTTGTTCTTACTTCTTTTTCTTCAGCCTCTTGTATTTCAGAAGCTATTAAGAACTCTAATTTATAAGTTTTAGAGCAAGCAGCTTCTATTGAATTTATAACTAAATCCTTATATCTTTTTTCCAATATATCTTGAGTGAAGGAATTAGGGACACTGATTTTTATTGTGTTTGAAGATATGCATATTGGCTCGCAACTTTTGATCCAAGTATTAAAACTAACTTCAGTTAACTCGCCTTTTATTATATTTAGGGTCTTATCCCATAAGTCTTTAAGCTCAGTCTCCATTTAACTATCCTCCCAAAAAAGAAATTTTAAAAAAATTATAAACAATATATCAACAGAATTATTAACAGAAAAATGATTATGTTGATAAAGTTAAAAAAGTTAATAACATATTAACAGTTTATGTAGATAATAAATTTATAATAAAGTTATCCACAGAAATATATAAAATAAAAATTTTTATTAGAAAAGTGTAAAAACACGCTATTTTTAATAAAAACAAACAAAGAACTAAGTATTTATTAAGAAAAATCGAACAAGTTATACACAAGTTAATCCACAAATGTGGATAACTAAAGTTATTCACATATTTATTCACACTTATACTTAATAATAGCATAAATGAATATAAGTTATCAATAAGTTATCCACAAATTTTAAACTGTTGATAACTTTATCAACAGTTTTTCGATATTTAATTCATATTGACAGTAAAAAAGTAAAAATATATAATAATAAAGTAACTTTAATTTGAGATATATAGTT
>JAFNXG010000196.1 GCA_017383505.1 Clostridium sp. | reverse complement strand
TGCATACTTACTTATACCTTTCATTACTTGAACAAAAAAAGGATTTTCAAATGATTTTTCAGCTCCATTAGGTAATAAAATAGCTAATATTCTTGTTTTATTATTAGCAATACCTCTAGCTACAGCATTTGGCGTATAATTTAACTTTTTTATTGCCTCTCTTACCCTCTCCTTTGTTTCTTCACTTATTTTATCACTATCCGCTAAAACTCTAGACACCGTAGATATAGCTACTTTAGCCTCTTTTGCTACATCTTTTATAGTTATATTCATAAATAACTTCTCTCCCTACTACTTTAAGTCTCAATATACTCTGATATTAGTTTCAAATAATCAATTTAACTTCCACTACTTTCATATTTTTTCATACCAATTAACCAAATCCTATATGCAATAAACAAACTAATTACACCTACTATACAAGTTAGTAAAATCCCATTAAAGTAACTTTCTCTACCTAAGAAATACGCACTTGGGAAATATCCAGTAAAAGCAAAAGGTATTATAAAAGTTAATATACCTCTAATCCAATTAGAATATATACTAATTGGGTATTTAACAAAAGTACTTATTTGATAAACCATATATAAATAGCTTTGAGCAAACTTTACCCAGAATGCAATTGATGTTACGGCAAGCTTTATAGCCGTATATATTAAAGTTGCAAATAGTATTACAACTATTA
Organism: Clostridium sp.; assembly: GCA_017383505.1. Taxonomy (GTDB): domain Bacteria; phylum Bacillota; class Clostridia; order Clostridiales; family Clostridiaceae; genus Clostridium. The sequence continues at coordinate 2,550 of JAFNXG010000196.1, read as the reverse complement.
ATGATATTATTTTACCTATTGATATATCTAAATTTAATTTTACCCATGAAGTAGCTACAAGAATAATACCTATAATTATCTCTCCAAAACCATCTGGCTGAAACTTTTCTACTATTACTTGAAATAAAGGATTTAATGGTCTCACTAGATATTTATCAAACTTTCCTTCAACTATTGTTTGCCAACTAAATATCCAAAGTTGATCTGTAAATACATGATCTATTCCCCTAGGAATCTGTGCAAATCCATAGATAAATAATATTTCATAAAAACTCCATCCCTTTAAAGATGGAATAGAATTAAATATTAATGTAATAAAAATAACTCCAATAGATTGTACAAATAGAAAGCCTATAAGTCCTAATATAAAATCAGCTCTGTATTCAATTAAAGTCTTTATATATTGCTGTAAAAATTTAAAATATAAACTAAAATATCTTTTCATATATTATCCCCCTAAAATAGTTAACCCCTTTATCAATACCTTCCACATTTTTCTGCTAATTATCATCAATACAATGGCCCAAAATAACTGAAGTCCTAGTGCAAATAAAATATCAACTCCACTTATTTTCCCTAAATATATCATTGATGGTGTATATATAGCCGAACTAAATGGTAAAAAACTATTTATAGATTGTGCCCATTTTGGAAAGAATGCTATAGGAATTAATGCTCCTGATAATAAATTTGTTATCGCTTGCATTATTTGAGATAACCCCCACATATTTGTTATCTTAAAAGATATAAGCCCAAATATATAGCTATAGTAAAAATTAATAAATATTCCTAAAATAATACTTAAAAAATATATAAATATTCTTAATATACTTATATAGCCAAAGAAATTATAAAATAAGAATGTGATAATAGAAAAACCTATTATAAATATTATTATAAAATTATATAATACACTTCCAAGACCTTGAAAAAGCATTCTTCTTTCATAATTTATAGGTCTTACTAAATTAATCGCTATAGAACCATCCTTAACTTCTCTTGATATATCATAACTTATATCAACATTTATCATTACTGATGTTAAAAATGATATAAATAAATATATTATCATCTCTTCAAAAGTAAATCCATTTAACACATTTTCAGTAGTACTTCCATAAATCGCTTTCCATAGATAATAAGTAACAGATAACATAAGAAAATCACCAAACATAAATATTATGGCATTAGCTTTATATGAAATGAGCCTTTGAAACACGTTTCTAGCAAAAGGCAGATATGGTCTTATACCTTTTATTCCTTTCATTCTTACACCTCATTCCTATACATTTTCTTAACTATATCTTCTATACTTGTTTCCTTGATAATAAAATCAATAACACTTAATTTCTTCATAACCCTTCCTATAATATCTACAGACGAGATTGTATTTTTATTAAATGTTATAGTTAACTTATTATCTTTATATTCTAAATTAAACTCATGATCTTTTTTCATATCATCAAATTCATTAAATTCTTCTAAGTTTAAATTTTCCCTTATCTGTATTTCAACTGTGGTTAAATATCCAAACTTTTCTTTTACACCCTCAAGTTCACCATCATATATTTTTTTACCTTTATCAATTATAATTATTCTACTACACAATTCTTCTATATCATTTAAATCATGTGTAGTTAGAATTACAGTTGTATTATACTTCTGATTTATTTCTTTTATCGCTTTACGAACTCTCTCCTTTACAACAACATCTAATCCTATAGTAGGCTCATCTAAATATATAACCTTAGGATTATGTATAAGAGCTGCTGCTAAATCTGCTCTCATTCTTTGTCCTAATGATAAAGTTCTAACAGGATTTAAAAAGAATTCTTCTAACCCTAATATTTCATTAAAAAAACTCATTCTCTCTTGGAAATCCTCATCACTAACATTATAAATATCCTTTAGTAAAGAAAATGTCTCAGATATAGGCAAGTCCCACCACAACTGTGTCTTTTGTCCAAATACTACTCCAATATTTTTAGCATTTTCTTCTCTATTTTCATACGGTATTAAATCATTCACTAAAACGTTTCCACTTGTAGGCGTTAAAATTCCTGTCATCATTTTTATAGTGGTTGATTTACCCGCTCCATTTGCTCCTATATACCCTACTATTTCTCCGTCATTTATTTCAAAACTAATTCCATCTACAGCTTTTTTAATACTGTATTCTGTAGAAAAAAATGATTTTATTGCACCCTTAAATCCTGGATATTTCTTACTTATTTTAAACTCTTTCCCTAAATTCTCTACTTTTATCATATTTTCACCCTTCAATAGTTATTATAAATACAATTGTACCATATTTTAACTTGAATTTCACTTTTTTCATATTCGTTTTTAATAAGGATTTAAAATATTCATGAAAACTTATTTATATGCAAAAAAAGCAACTAAGAATTATCTTAGTTGCTTTTGGTGGCTTACCGGGGAATCGAACCCCGGACACCTTGATTAAAAGTCAAGTGCTCTACCGACTGAGCTAGTAAACCAAAAATGGCAGGGATAGCAGGATTCGAACCTACGAATACCACAGTCAAAGTG
>JAFNXG010000195.1 GCA_017383505.1 Clostridium sp. | reverse complement strand
TATAATTCTATATTAAATTTACTTATTTTCCTTCCCAAAACGTGGAGATAATACTTTTTCAAATATCACCCTGTGAATGATAACATTCAGGTATAAAATCCTTAGATTAAATTCCTTAGGATTTTTATACTCAAGAAAATACATATGATATTATTTTAAAACTTAATTTTTTACTTTTTTATTTATATTTAATCATATTTACAATAAAATTTACACATATAGTTAGATTAAATAATAAAATTACATAACTAACGTTATTATATTAACATATAAATATAATTAAAACAATATTCGATTATAGAAAGAAATTTTTTTGAATTTATTGTAATTTTTTATAATTTATTTGTAATTTATTTAAATATATTTTAATAAAAATATCAATTTAGCTGTTCTAAACCTATTAAAATTAAATATATTTCAACTTTTTTTGTTAATACATTATCAAATATTATTAAGTTTTACTATATATTATAATTATTTTCAAAATTAAATTCCTCTTCTTTTTCAATTAAATTTACAAGTTCTTTATAGTCTTCCTTGTTAATAATATCTACATCATTAATATCTAACCCTACATCACTTGCAATAGCTATTAATTTATCTTTAGGAGTTATAATATTTTCACTTATTCCATTTCTATAAACCTCAATTTTTCTAAGATTACTTTTTTTATATCCTTCTACTAAAATTATATCTTTATCTTTTACTAATCTAATAACTTCATTAAGTTCTATTTCTTCTTCTAATTCCTTTATCATTGCCAATCTATTTTTTGACGATATTATAACTGTTTCTGCTCCAGCCTCTCTATGTTTATATGTATCTTTGCCTTTTTTATCAATATCAAAACCATGAACATCATGTTTTATAGTGGCTACACTATAGCCTCTTAATTTTAATTCTCTTATAATTCCCTGAATTACAAATGTTTTACCTACATTAGACCCACATCCAACTATATTTATTACTTTTGACATATATCTCATCCTTTACAACAATATTTAACATTACTTTTAATTATATATTATATATAATTACTTTTTGTAATTTATTAATATATTTAAAATTTAAATTCTAAATTTGTCAATTACATATTGCTTCTCTTGAATCTTTTCTATTCAAACATATTACTTATGGAAGTATTAAAAATAAAAATTAAAGATACCAAGTTATATTATTTTAACTTAGTATCTTTGACTTTAAATAATTATATATATTTTAGCTATTAACTATTTCTCCACCATTTATATGTATTGTTTGACCAGTTATATACGAAGCTGCATCTGAAGCTAAAAATACGTATGCTCCTGCACATTCAACTGGTTGCCCAGCTCTTCCCATAGGGCTATTAGAACCAAATTGTGGAATTTCAGTTCCTTGAAAACTAGATGGTATAAGAGGCGTCCATATAGGTCCTGGTGCAACAGCATTAACTCTTATTCCACTCTTATTTTTTGCTAATGATGTAGATAATGATCTAGTTAATGTAACTATTGCTCCTTTTGTCATAGAATAATCTATTAACTTTTCATTACCTGCATAAGCTGTAACTGAAGCGGTATTTATTATACAATCTCCTGATTTCATATATTTAAGTGCTTCTCTAGTCATATAAAAAGTACCATAAATATTAGTTTTTATAGTTTTATCAAATTGGTCATCTGTTATTTCTTTAAAATCTTTACACTCATATTGCACAGCTGCATTATTTACTAATATATTAACTTTACCATAATCATTAACTACACTTTCAATTGCTGTTTTACAAAAATTAACGTCTGAAATATCGCCAGAAATAATTTTACATTTTCTACCTATATTTTCTATAAACCTTTTAGTATATTCAGCATCTTTTTCCTCATTGTAATATATAATAGCTATATCTGCACCTTGATATGCATATGCAATAGCAACTGCTCTTCCAATTCCACTATCTCCACCAGTTATTATAGCTATCTTATTTTTAAGTAAATCCCCTGACTTTATATAATTTTCATCATAATATATTGGCGCAGGGTTCATTTCATATTCAAATCCTGGATGATTGTCTTGATGTTGTTGTGGAAAACTTGTAGGAAAATTCATTTAATCAACTCCTATATAAAATACGTATTTAAAATTTTTTATTTTAGCATTTCATCAACAACCGCTTTAATCTCAGCTAAACAAGAACCACATCCTTTTCCACAATTAGTGGCTTCCTGAACTTCATCAAAGTTACTTGCACCATTTTCTATTGCTCTTTTTATATCATCTACTGAAACATTATAACAATAACATAATTTTTTATTCTCCATTTAATTTGCCTCCATATTTAAACTATATATTACTTAACCGCAATATATAGTTTAAACATTTAATCAAATTGTTATTCTCCAATAAGATAATCTATTATTCTTCTAGCGATAGTCATTTTATCCGGAAGTATAGGTAAATTATCCTTACTATACCAACCTGCATGAACTATTTCTTTACCATCAACTTTTATATCTCCACTTTCATAATCAGCTATAAAACCAATCATAATTGAGTTAGGATATGGCCAAGGCTGACTTGAAAAATATTTAATATTTTTTACTCTTATATTTACCTCTTCTAATACTTCACGCTTTACACAATCTTCTAAGGTTTCATTTACATCTACAAACCCTGCTACGTTGCTATGAAGACCCTTTGGAAAATTTTTATTATTAGCTAGTAAAATTTTATCTCCTTTTCGTACTCCTACTATAATTGCAGGACATACCTGAGGATAGGTTATATATCCACAATTTTCACATTTCATTGCAAACTCATATTCTATAAATTTATTTTTATTTCCGCATACACCACAAAACTTATTTGTCTTATGAAAGTGAATTATTTGTGATGCTCTACCTGCAACTCCTAATAAATCTATATCAATAATAGATGAACTTTGTCTTAAAGGTATAAGCTTTAATCCATCTGGAATTTTAATTACTGAACTTATTTCTCCACAAAAACATTCTATACCATTAAGCTTTCCTAGATGATATTCTATTTCAAGGGTATCTATAAAGTTACTTATGTCTTTAAAATTAGGAATAGTTATACTTCTATTATCCTCTTTTATTAAAAGCATTTTATCTTGAAATAAAAACCATAAATCATCATCGTTATTTCCTACTGGAAATTTAGAATCTGATATAAAATTCATATAGTTATCTAAATTACTCATATAACCTCCATTACTAATCTTCTATAATTTCACAATGCATATACTTTTCTACCTCATTCCATGGTACAACAAATCCCTGTCCTTTAGAACAGAATATTGAACTTGATGAATATTCTATATCTGCATTTTTATTATATTCTCTTTTATTAATGATCTCTTCAGTATTATGACAAACATCATACCCATCAAATATTAAATTTATATTTCCTTTTCCTTTTGTAAATGCAACTAACTCTAAACTATAATCCATAAAAGTAGATACAGGCCCTCTTCCAACTATTTTAACTTTATTAATATTAGTTTCCGGTGTTTCAAATGATCCATTTAATTTTTGAATATCAGATAAAACTCTTCCTAAATAATCTAATTCAACATCTATTTTAAATTTATAAAAAGGTTCTAATAGGATATTTTCGGCTTTCTCTAATCCTTGTCTTATAGCTCTGAATGTAGCTTCTCTAAAATCTCCACCTTCAGTATGTTTATTATGAGCTCTTCCTGTTAATAATGTTATTTTTAAGTCTGTAATTTCAGATCCTGTTAATAAACCATTATGCTTTCTTTCAAATATGTGAGTTTTAATTAAATTTTGATGTCCTGTAGTAAGATTATCTGCATGACACTTATTTTCAAAAATAATTCCCGTTCCTCTTAATTGTGGCTCTATCTTTAAATGAACTTCTGAATAATGTTTCAATGGTTCAAAATGCCCATATCCAAATACCTTATTTTTTATAGTTTCCTTATACATAATCTCACATGGTCCAAAGTCAACTTCTAAATTAAATCTATCAGAAACTACTTCTCTTAAAACCTCTAATTGAATTTTACCCATAATATGAACTTGTATTTCCTTATGAGCTTCATTCCATATAACATTTAAAGAAGGATCTTCTGCTTCTAATATTTTAAAATATTTAAGTACTTCTTTTATATTATAGGATTTATCAAAAATTACTTTTGACATTAATGTTGGAGTCATATTTAAACTAGTTTTTGTATTTAAAGTTCCTAATCCATCACCTATATTTAACATTGTAGGTCCTACAATAGCAAATATATCTCCTGCTTCAACCTTATCTACTGTAGTAAATTTACTTCCATTATAAACTCTTATACTACTTATCTTTTCTTTTAGATCTTCATCTTCTCTTATTACATTTAGCTCATCTCTAACTTTTAGTATTCCACTTAATGCTTTAATAAATGTAATCTTAGTACCATTATTATCATGTCTTATCTTATAAACTATACCTGAAAAATCATTATTTTTATTATATTCTGTAAAAGTTACTTCTTCTAAAGCTTGTAAAAACTCAACTATACCTTCATCTTGAAGAGCTGTTCCTGAAAAACATGGAAACACTCTACTTTCTTTAATTAATTTCTTTAATTCTTCCTTCCATAACTTTTCATCATACTCACCGTTAAAATATTTTTCCAATAACTTTTCATTTTCTTCTGCTATAGACTCTATTATATCCTCTTTAATATCATTAATATCATCTATATAACATAACTTTTTAGTTAAATTAATCTTTATTTCATTAATTACTTTATTTATATCTGCTCCAGTTCTATCTATTTTATTAATAAAAAACATAGTTGGTACATTATATTTTCTAAGTAAATTCCATACAGTTTCAGTATGAGCCTGTACTCCTTCAACAGCACTTACTATTATTATTGCGTAATCCATAATGCTTATAGCTCTCTCCATTTCACAAGAAAAATCTATATGCCCAGGAGTATCTATTAAATAATATGTTGATTTTCCTATTTCAAATTTAGCTTGGTCAGAAAATACTGTTATTCCCCTTTGTCTTTCTATATTATGACTATCTAAAAATGAATTTTTATGATCCACTCTTCCTATATTTCTAATTACATTTGTATGATATAAAATTTGCTCAGCAAAAGTAGTTTTTCCTGCATCTACATGTGCTAATATTCCTATCGTTTTCTTCATATAATCACCATTTTCTATTTTAATAAATAATTCTATATTTAAATTATATCATGAGTAATTATGATTGCTATATGATAAATTTATATAAAGAAAAGCTGTTGAGGATAAAAATTTGTAATCATAATAATGTACATAAAAAGGAGTAAGAATACTTATTCTTACTCCCTTCAAGTTTACATGTTACAAATATTAATATAACTAACTTTTAATTTACTTTATTATGATTTAATAAAAAATACTCCACCTTAACTATTTATAGCCGTAAAAGTTTAAATTGTTATTTTCACCTTCAAAACTTGACCTCTTAAAATTAATTTATTATTGTTTTAAATTCAATTTTAGATATATGACTCTACTGTTCTAGTAAAATATTTATTTGTTAGATATAATAATTGGCAAGTTGTTTTTACTGTATAAAATATATCATTTATTAAATCCTCTTCTAAGGTTAAATACTCCTGTCTATTTTTATTTAACTCATAAAAATAGTCTGATGGTTTATCTACATTATCTAAAATATTATCAAAAATATAATTATTTTTCTTTAGAATTCTCTTTAGCATTAGATGAAGATTAAATTCATAAGTCATATGCTTTTTCATATCTTTTCCATAGTATTCTTCTAAGTGGTATTTACAAAAACAATCTGCTGTATAATGTGCTATCTTTCCTATAATAAAAGATATTTCATTAACATCTAAATCATTATTTTCAATATAATCTTTATATTCAAGCATCTTATCTTTTGAAATACTATATGTGTGTTCTATTTTATTTCCTCTTTTGTGTAAATCAGGCTCCACGCATCCATATAAAAATTTCTTTTTATTTAAATTCAAGTTATACTTTTCATTGCATAATTTGTAACAAAATGCCCCAATGGCTAAATGTGTATTTATTAGCATAGGAGTTTCTCCTCTCATTGGAATATACTTTATTTATTCCGGCACTATTATTATACAATACTATCTTGTATTTTGATTGTTATTTATAAGTATTTTTATTGGAATTTAACCATTAATTTTCTATATAAGTTATTAATTATATAAGCCTATTTAAAACATATCATACTTTTATTAAGGATATACTAAGCTAGTAATATATTATTTTAAAGGAGGAAAATTATGAGGGTAAGACTTGGATATGTATCTATATCTAAAAAACTTGGTAAAAAAGTTACTTCATCTAGTACTGTAACTTTTAGTAATTACAATAAAATAGTTCTTCCTGAAAAAAAACTTGAAAAATTAAAATCAGTTTCAGCTTCTAATTTAAAAGATTTAGAAACAATTATAAAATATAATATAGAAAATAATATACATTTTTACAGAATTACTTCCGCCTTAATCCCTTTAGTAACTCATCCTGAGGTTGGATATTGGGGTCATAGAGAATTTTTAAAAAAAGATTTCGAATATGTAGGTAAATTAATAAATAATTCTAAGATGAGAGTTGATACTCATCCTGATGAATTCAACGTTATTAACAGTGTTAATCCCCAAGTTGTAGAAAACACTAAAATAAATTTATTAAGGCAAGCTGAATGGTTTGAAGATTTTAAATATGATTTAGGCAAAATGGTTATTCATGTTGGAGGAGCGACTAATGGAAAAGAAGCTGGAATAGAAAGATTTATAAATAATTTTAATACATTTCCTAATGAAATTAAATCAAGAATAATTATAGAAAATGATGATAAAACCTACACAGCAAGTGAAACTTTATTTTTATGTAAAGAATTAAATGTACCAATGGTTTTAGATATTCATCATCACAACTGTAATAATACTGATGATAATATTTATAATTTGATTCCTGAAATATTTGAAACATGGAAAAATGAACAACTTTCTCCTAAGCTTCACTTCTCTTCGCCTAAAGATGGTGAAAAAGACAGAAAACATGCTGATTTTATAAATCCTGTTGATTTTATTTATTTTATAGAAAATATAAAGAAGTTTAATACTGATATAGATATTATGCTTGAATGCAAGGAAAAAGATATTGCTTTATTTAAATTAGCAGATGATATTAAGAAATTAAAACCTGAATATTCATGGCTAGACCAAAGCACTTTTTTATGTAACTAAATTTATTTTTTGTTATATGTATAAAAAAATAAATAAGTGTTAATAATAAACTATGATGTAAAACATACTGCAAATATATTTTACACCATAGTACAACTTTAGTTGTTTCGACAATAGCAATGTTAAAATCTAGTAGCATCCTACTTTAGGATTGTTACTATTTTTTACTTTTAAAGTGAATTTTATAGTATCATCCTGCTTTAAATATATTAATTCTGAATTATTTTCTATAGCAAGTTCTTTACATAAATACAACCCTAACCCAGAACTGCTAATCTCTCTTGATATATCACTATAAGTATTATATTTAATAAAAGGTTCTAATAGTCTATCTTTAATTTCTTCAGGAAACTCTCCACATTTATTACTTATATCAAAAATTACACTATCATCTTTTTTATATAGATTAATTTCTATTAATCTCCCCTTATTATATTTGATGCTATTATCTAAAAGATTAGTTATTATTTGCTCTATATCTTCTAATACAGAATAAATAAAAATATTTTGTAATTTAGTATTTATTACACTTTCACTTTCTTTAACTCTTATTTCAAAATCCTCAATAATTTCTTCTATTAATTCATTTAACGAAAAATAGCTTTTTACTTTGTTTATACATAGCCCACCTTTAGAAACATCTAATATTTTTTCTACTAAAACTTTCATTTTATTACTTTCTAAAATAATTCTATTAGTTGCTCTATTTAAAAATTCTCTATCTAACTCTTTTAAGTCTGTATCTCTTAATATTTGAGAATAAAGAGAAATTGCTGTAATTGGAGTCTTTAGTTCGTGAGTTGCATTATTAAAAAACTCTGTAGATGATTTCTGTAATCTTTCTATGTTTTCCTTTTCTAGTATTATTATTTCTAATTGATCTTTTATTTGATTTTTCATCATATTATAACTTCTATAGAGATTTCCAATTTCATCATTACTAGATATACATATATCATTACTATTTATATTTTCTACAAAACTATTCATTAACTTACTTAAATTATTTATAGGCTTGGTTACTTTATTAATAATAGTTGAAATAGTCATAATTAAAATTATAACTATTAGTATTTGTCCAGAAACTATAATCTGTATAGCTCTAATATTCTCATTATACTTTTCAATATAATCTTTTTGAATAATTAAATTTCCATAGAATTCATCATTTAAAGAAAATGGATAACTATAGGTAATACAATAGCTTTTCTCTATATTCTTAAATCTTATTACAGAATGTAAATTTTTACTTTCCTTTAATACTTCTTCAATCTCACCTTCTTTTAATAATAACCCTACATTTTCACATATTTCTCCTTCTTTATTAACTATTGATACATATAAATCACTTGCATCATTAATATTATTTAATATACTCCACTTTGATTCCCCAGTAATCTCAGCACGTTTAATATCATTAACAGCAAACTTTCTTACATTAGTTATTTCATCTATAATATTACTTCTTAGTGTATCTTCTAAAAATACTGATATAAAAATAGTAAAAACTATATTTATTAATATTACTGAAGATATACTTCCAAATAATAATTTCCCCCTTAGTGTCTTAAACAGAAAAATCACCTCATAACATATCCAATACCATATATTGTCTCAATTATAGAATTATCTTTATCTTCTTTTAATTTATCTCTTAATCTTCTTATATGAACATCTACTGTTCTACTATCTCCCTCATAATCATAACCCCAAACTTTCTCTAATATATCGTCTCTTGAGAAAACAATTCCTCTATTTTCATATAAAAAATTTAATAAATCAAACTCCAACTTTCTTAAAGGAACAATATTTCCATTTTTAAATACACTTCTCTCTTTAGAGTCTACCTTTATACTATAAAATCCACAATCTTGATTATATCCGCTTATATAATTTATATTTTTATTTTTTCTTCTAAATATAGCTTTAACTCTAACAAGTACTTCCTTTATTTCAAAAGGCTTTACTATATAATCATCTGCTCCTAATTCCAATCCTATAATTTTATCAAACATTTCTCCTCTTGCAGTAAGTATTATTACATAAGTATTTTTTGATATTTCCTTGCATATATCAAAGCCCTCCATATCTGGAAGCATTAAATCTAATAATACTAACTCAGGATTAAACTCTTTTACTAATTCAAGACCTTCCTTTCCTGTTAAAGCACTCCTAACATCATACCCCTCTTTTCTTAATGTAAATGTTAACCCATCATTTATCGAATACTCATCCTCTATTACAAGAATTCTCCTTTTATCCATAGTTATCCCCTTTTATATTTATTATTTTCTATCTATATTTATAAAACTATATTTATATTCAATATTATGTCTATCTATATAATTAGGATATTCTTCACTAAAAGCTCTTCCCATATACTTATTTACAAATATTTCATCTCCCTCTTCATTAATTATACCATAAGCTTCCATACATTTTTCTTCTTTTGTGCTTAAACTATATAACAGCTCAACAGAATTATCTTCTTTTACTTTTCCTAAATAAGCTTCCTCATCATAAATAGCAAAAACTAAATTATTTTTCCCAAGTACATAATTAATTTGAATTTCTTTATCTAAAATTTTTAATTCACCAGAAACCATATCATATATTCCTGTAAAATATTTATTTACTGAATTTGAATTAATCAATGAAATTACTACCTTATTATCTAATACTTCTCTATATCTACGGTAATCTATATTATTATCATTAAGATTATAATCTTGTAAATTTAAAGTTTTATATTCCTCAAACTCTATATGATTGCCATTTAAATTAACCTTCTTAACTTTACCGTCAAATGTTATTGCCATTATAGAATTTAAATTCTTATCAAAATATGTTAAATAAATAAAGTTTTCTTCATCTTCAAGTTGTTCCTTATAAAATATCTTCTCATTTTTTATATCTACTATTATAATTTGTTGATCTCTATATAAATGCTTTTCTGCTCCATCCCATCCACTACATAAATACATTATATAATAATCATCATTCCCTGGAAGTTTATTTCCATAATCAAAATATATCATTTCATCTCTAAGCTTATAAAGTATATCTCTTGCACCATCTAACCTTATACTTATATCTTTTAATTTATCTACATAGTAATATTCTCTTTTATCTAACTCTAAATCTTTTTCCACTTCATTTGTAATTCCATAATAATCCCATTTATAATTCATAGTTAGTCCTTCACTATTTAATGCTATATCATCATATATTTTATTTATTTCATTACTTTTATCACTTATAGAAAAATATTCATAGTTTTCATTTATTTCATCTGATGGTACATATTTCGTTTCTTCTATATTATATCTTGCTCCTATAACTTTGTTATTTTCATAGTTCATAAACATAAAATCTCCATTTAAATCAATTGCTTCTTCAGTAAACTCATACTTTTCCACTGTTTGATTAATACTAGCATTCTCCTCTAAAACTATAGTATCCTTACATCCAACGCTTGTTATTGATGCTAAAATAAAAATTGAAATCATAAATTTTTTCATAAATAAAAAACCTCCATATATTATTTAATTATATAATACATGGAAGTTTTTACATAATATCGATGAATTGTTACAAACTTGTTAACTTTTTAAATTTTTTTATTATTTTTTTAAAACTAACCCTTTACTTCTAATACAAGTGCACTCTCTTGCTTCTTCAGTATGTAGACATTGATATTTAACTTTTTTAGGTGCTTGTATTTCAACTTCTTTTTTCTTTTGTAAATCTTTTTTATCCATTTTTATTCTCCTTTTTATTATTAGATACTCTTATTATCTAATAATTATTATTCTTTAAAATGTATTATATAATATATTTTTATCTAAGTACATATAATATATTTAACATTTTTTAATAAGGAGAATAATAAATGATTAGTTTACTTGGATTAATAATTTCATTATCTTTAATTATGTACTTAGCCTATAAGGGCTATTCCACTATAATTACTGCTCCAATCATTGGTTTAATTACAATCTTAATTTCTCTCGGATTTAAAGGTCATCTAATGGCTAATTATACGGAAGTATATATGAGTGGTTTCTCTAGCTTTGTAAAAAACTATTTCCCTTTATTTTTGACTGGATCAATATTTGCAAAGTTAATGGATGAAGCTAACTATGGAAAATCAATAGCTTCATTTATAACAAATAAATTAGGTAAAAATAAAGCTATACTTGCAATTGTATTATCTGGAGCATTTTTAACTTATGGCGGAGTTTCTCTATTTGTTGTGGCATTTATTTTATATCCATTAGCAAATATTTTATTTAAAGAAGCCGATATTCCTAAGAGACTTATACCTGGAACAATAGCACTTGGTGCATTTACATTTACAATGACAGCTATACCTGGATCACCCGAGATACAAAATGTTATACCTATGAGTTATTTTGGAACTGATACATTTGCAGCTCCACTTATAGGTATTATCGCTAGTATTATAATGTTTACTCTAGGTATGCTATGGCTAACTAAAAGAGCAAAAGATGCTAGAAGAAATGGTGAAGGATATGGCAATCATAAATATATACATAAAATTGATGAAGCAGAAACTTTGCCAAGTATACTTATATCTGTAATTCCAATACTAATAATTTTTGTAACTAATTTTGTCTTATCAAAATTTTATTTCCCTAATACAAATGGAGATTATTTAAAACAATATGGTATTACTTTAGATAAGGTTTCTGGTACTTGGAGCGTAATAATAGCTATTGTAGTAGCAATAGTTTACATTATAATTATTAATTTTAAAAGATTTAAAAATTTAAATAAATCTCTAAATGAAGGTGTTTCAAATTCATTTTTACCTCTACTTAATTCCAGTGCAATAGTTGGTTATGGAAATATAATAAAAGCATTGCCTATTTTTACAGTCATTCAAACTAGTATTATGAATATTT
>JAFNXG010000194.1 GCA_017383505.1 Clostridium sp. | reverse complement strand
TTTACATTAGAATGCTTATCAATTCTTTGGTTTAAATCACCCATAATTGTTAATGATGCATTTGGGAATGATTTTTTTATTATTTCATAGAATAAAGGACTATAGTCTTGACATTCATCTACAAGAACATGTTTCATATTTCCATAGCTTCTGAAGCCTTCTAATGAAGATCTTATATATATTATAGGCGTAATATCTTCAAATTTAACTTCATTATTATTTAAGTAATTTAAAGTCAATTCTTTTGTAGATTTTAAATCTATATTTGTATATTTCTCAACATTAGACCAAAGTAATTTATATATTTCAACACTATCAAGTGTATTAATCATAGCATCAACTTGAAGATTAACTTGAGCTTTACAGTAATCATAGAAAGTCTTCTTATCTTCAACGTAATCAAAATGAGAATTATCTTTTGAAGATAAATATTTATTTTCTACTTGAGAGAATAAGCTTTGTTTAATAACTTCAATTCTATTTAAGAAAGGAATATCTTTAAATCTTTCAAATATAGTTTGTTCAACAGATTTTTTACTTACTATTTGTACTCCTTCAATAGTAATAGGAGTTATATTAGTTATAAGTTTAGGAATATCAACTATAAACTTATTTAAAGTATTCATGAAGTCAATAGTGTTTTTATATTCCATAGATTTAGTTCTTAGTTTAAATTCGTTTTTATCAGTATGATTAGAGTAAATATAATCTAAATGGTCATTTTTACTTTCATATAAGTAATTAGATGGTAAAAATCTCTTTGAATAAAGTTCAAATGTAGTTTGACGTATATTACTTTCACCTAATTCAGGTAATACATCAGAAATATATTCTGCAAAAACTTCATTTGGACTGAATATTAAAATATTATCTGCACTTAAATTTTTTCTATGTTTATATAAAAGGTAAGCAGATCTATGTAATGCTATAGAAGTTTTACCAGATCCAGCAGCACCTTGAATAAATAATATTTTACTATCATCACTTCTTATAATATCATTTTGTTCCTTTTGAATAGATGCAACTATATTTTTCATTTTGTCAGTAGCATTTCCGCTTAGCATTGATGTTAAGGCTTCATCACAAAGACTTTCATTAGAATTATGCATGAATACTATCTCGCCATTTCTAATGTTATATTGTCTCGTAAATTCAATATGTCCTTCTATTCTTCTAACAGGTGCATCATAATATGCAGGGCCTACTTCAAAGTCATAAAACATATTTGCAACAGGTGAACGCCAGTCAAATACAAAAATATCAAAGCTATCTTCATCTTCAACTGTAGATAAACCAATATAAAAACTTTCTGTATCTTCTCCATCTTCTCTAAAATCTAGTCTTGCAAAATAAGGATTTGAAAGTTGTTTTTCTAAAGTTCTAATTCTTGATATTTTATTTGAATGTAATTTCTCATTTATGGCTACTTGTCCACAATTTTCATTTATTTCGATTTCATCAAGTTCGTTTCTATTATCCCATAAAAACTTTCTATGTTGGATTATATCTTTATCTTGTTTTTCACTAGAAACACCATAACTTTTTAATAAATCATTTATTTTTTTTATCGTATTATTTAAATAAACTTTTTCTTCAGATAGTTCTTTTCCAATAATCATTTAATCTTCTCCTTAAAATAATGGTCATTAAATTTTAAATGTTATAGTAAACTGTGTCAAGTTATAGAAAGAAATTATAATTTTAAAATTAGATTTATGAATAAAATATAAATATTATGGCTAAACTTATAATAACCTTTTAAGGTTACGTAGGCTTCTTGTCGCAAGATTATATCTTGCGGCATTTTTTTATTGTTTCTTTATCATATTTGAGCAAATTTTAGAACTTTTTAAAACCATGGATGTTCCATTGCCAGGATGAACTGAAGCACCAGTAAAATATAAATTTTTTATATTAGGTAAAGTATATTGTGGTCTAAATATTAAACTTTGATTCAAATGATGACTGATACCAAAAGCTGAACCAGCATAGCTATTATAATCATTTTTAAGATCTACAGGAGTTAAGTGTTTTTTAAATATTATATGCGATTTTATATCTTCTAATCCAGGTATGCTAGATAGTATATTAAGTAACTTTATTTCTAATTTATTTATATTAGTTTTATCCCAAGTTATATTTTTATAATTTAAATTAGGTACTCTTACAATAATATTAATAGTTTCACAGCCAACAGGACAGAGAGAACTGTCTATAGAACTAGGACAATATATATATAGTGATGGATCTTTTGGGATAACACCAACAAATGCAGCTTCTAAGTTATTTCTAAAGTTTTTATTAATATAAATATTATGGAGATTAAGTGATGGATATTTTTTATCTACTGCTAAGTACAAAATAAATGTAGAGCAGGAGTGTTCAAAATTATCAACAGTTTTTATAGATGATTTAATAAGATCATTTTTAATTAAATTATTTATTGAATAACAATAATCACTAGAACATATAACTTTATCGGTATAAATATTTTCATTATTAACTTTAATGCCTATAGCTGTATCTTTATTAAATAAAATTTCATCAACGCAAGAAGAGAGATTAATCTCACCTCCAAGATCTAAAACTAAATTTTTAAGAGCCTTTACATAGGAATACATTCCACCTTTTATATAGAAAAGACCATTAAGTTGAGTTGCTGTAGGTATTAAGTTATAAATATTTGGAGAAGAATAAGGAGAAACTCCTATATACATTGATTGAAACATTAAATAATCTATTAGCTTATCATTTGATAAGTATTTTTTACAATCCTTATAACATGAGCTTAATGTATGAAGATTATAAGCTTTGGTAAGTGTATAAGGATTAACCAAGTTATAAGACTTTAAAAACGGTCTGTTTAAAAAGTATTTTTCAGCAGTAAGATATTTGTTATATGTATAAGATAAAAATTCAAAATAAGAGCTTTGTTCTTGTATATTATTGTTAGTGATTTTTTTTAATGTAGAACACAAGCTAGGTAAATTAGTTGAAAATGTATAATTAGTTTTATCATGATAAAAGACATTATAAAGATCTTTAATAGGAGTTATAGTAAAATAATCTTTATAATTTTTACCGCAATATCTAAAAATTTCTATATAGTCTTTTGGAATCATAAGTAAAGAGGCTGTTAAATCAAAAGTGAAATCTTTTTCTTTTAGTACATTAATTTTGCCTCCTAAAGAAGAGGTCTTTTCATACAATTTTACATTAAATCCATCATGCAATAGTCTAGCAGCTATAGATAATCCCCCAATGCCACCACCAATAACAACAGCATTATCCATAAAATTAACTCCTTTACATTAAATTATCCGCCTAAAGTAATATCTTGTACATTATACCAATCTAATGCTTCATAAATATGTTCAGGCTTAAAATCAGGCCATAAATCATCTACTACAAAAAAGTCAGAATAAACAGATTGAATAGGTAAGAATCCGCTTAATCTTCTTCTTCCACCCCAACGAATTATTAAATCAATTCTAGAAATATTTTTTGAGTGCAATACTAAATCTAAATTATTTCTTTTATTGAAATTTTGTCTAGATAAATTTAAGTCCCATTCCCAACCATAATTAATTAAAAAGTTAACTTTAATGCCACCCTTACCGCAAATCTTTCTTTCTGTATATGGTAGTAGTTCAGGAGGAAAGCAAGGTGAATCTGTATTTCCAACAACTAATATTTCTACATCTTCATGAGATAGTAATTTTACAGCATCGATACAAGCTTGTGTAAAAGCATCTTTTTGAGCTGAAGGTCTTTTAGTATTATCTGTAGTAAAACCATAATAGGTTATTTCTTTAATTCCAATCTTTTTACATAATTTAAATAATAGAAGTCCAGGATTAATTCCAATGTTATATCCTTTCTCCTTAGAAAGTCCCTTATTTTCTGCCCAACGTCTATTTCCATCAGGAATAACACCTATGTGTTTAGGAATTCTCATAAAATCACTCCTTAAAGTATAGTCATAAAAATAATTTTTATATAGTAAATATAAAAAAGTTAAATATGTAAATCTATAATTTCACTATTTTCTTAACTTTGTTAAAAATAGTGAAATTATAAATTTACTTTATATAGTATTACTAATTTTTGATTTATTAATACTAAAAAAGATAAATATAGATAGGAAATTAATAAAAAAGACAAAAAATACGAATTTAATTATTATTTTTACGAATATATTTCGTATATAAACGAAATATATTTATGGAAATAATAAAAAAGTTGACAAAATAAAAAAAGGTTGGTAACATTTAACTGTAGCGAAAAATATTTAGTGAAAATTAATTGAATGTTCGTGATTTATCAGTTTTGGTATTTGGAGGTATTTGATGTTAGGTTTTAAGTGTATTTTTGTAGAAAAGAAAAAAGGATTTGATATAGAAGCAAAAAGTCTTCTAGAAGATTTTAGGAGTAATCTAAGGTTAGATAATCTTGAAGAGATAAGAGTTATTAATAAGTATATATTAGCTGAGATGAAAGAAGAAAATTATAGAAGATCACTATATACAATATTTGCTGAGAAAACAGTAGATAATTTATATGAAGAAAGTTTTCCGGTAAGTAAGGATGAAATAGCATTTGCTGTAGAATTTTTACCAGGACAATACGATCAAAGAGCTGATTCAGCATCAGAGTGTATTGGTTTATTAGGTGATGAAGATAAAGTAGAAGTAAAATCAGCTAAAGTAATAGTTTTAAAAGGTAATTTGAGTGACAAAGATATAAGTAGAATAAAAAGCTACTACATAAATCCAGTAGATTCTAGAGAAGTAGCAATAGATAATATTGAACTTTCTTCAAAATTAGCAGAGCCTAACGATGTAGAAGTACTTCATGATTTTGTTAATAAAGATGGAAATCAAATAGAAGCATTCCACAAGGAATTAGGACTAGCAATGAGTGTGGAAGATCTATTAATGATAAGAGATTATTTTAAGAGTGAAGAAAAGGTACCGACAATTACAGAAATAAAAGTCATTGACACTTATTGGTCAGATCATTGCAGGCATACAACATTTAGTACAGCAATTGAGGATGTAACATTTGAAACAGGTAAATTAAATAATGCAGTACAAAAATCATATGAAGCTTATTTAAAATCAAGGGACTTTGTTTATGGAGAAACTGATAGAGATGAAACATTAATGGATATAGCAGTTATTACAATGAAGGAAATGAGAAAAAGAGGAATACTAGATGATTTAGATATTTCAGAAGAAATAAATGCTTGTTCAATAAAAGTTAACATAGAAACAGATAAGGGAAATGAAGAATACTTAGTGATGTTTAAAAATGAAACACACAATCACCCTACTGAAATTGAACCTTTCGGTGGAGCAGCAACTTGTTTAGGGGGAGCTATAAGAGATCCACTATCAGGTAGAACATATGTATATCAAGCAATGAGAGTTACTGGTGCAGCAGATCCAACAGTGCCAGTTGAAGATACAATTAAGGGGAAATTACCACAAAGAACAATTACTTTAGGAGCAGCACATGGTTATAGCTCATATGGTAATCAAATTGGTTTAGCAACTGGACAAGTTTCAGAAATTTATCATCCAAACTATGTTGCTAAGAGAATGGAAGTTGGAGCAGTTATAGCAGCAGCACCAAAGGAAAATGTAGTAAGAGAAGAGCCAAAAGCAGGTGATATAGTAATTCTTCTTGGAGGAAGAACTGGTAGAGATGGTGTTGGTGGAGCTACAGGTTCATCAAAAGAACATACTGAAGACTCAATAAATGAATGTGGAGCAGAAGTCCAAAAGGGTAATGCTCCAACAGAAAGAAAGATACAAAGATTATTTAGAAATTCTGAAGTTGCTAAGATGATAAAAAGATGTAATGACTTTGGAGCAGGTGGAGTTTCAGTTGCTATTGGAGAATTAACTAGAGGATTAGATATTAATTTAGATAAAGTTCCTAAGAAGTATGAAGGTTTAGATGGAACTGAAATTGCAATTTCTGAATCTCAAGAAAGAATGGCGGTAGTTGTTAATAAGGAAGATGTAGATAGATTTATAGAATTATCTAAAGTAGAAAATTTAGAAGCAGTTGTTGTTGCAGAAGTTACTGACACAGAAAGATTAAGAATGTATTGGAGAGGAAAAGAAATAGTTAATTTGAAAAGAAGTTTCTTAGATACAAATGGTGCAAGACAAGTAACTAATGTAGAAGTTAAATTACCAGGTGAATATCCTTTAGCTATTGGGAATGTAGATGTTAAAGAAGAATGGATAAATAGCTTAAAGAAATTAAATGTAGCTTCACAAAAAGGATTAGTTGAAAGATTTGACTCTACAATAGGTGGAGGCACAGTTCTTATGCCATATGGTGGGAAGTATGCAAATACAGAACAAGAGGCAATGGTTGCTAAGATTCCAGTATTAAATGGAGAAAGTAAAGAAGCGACAATAATGAGTTATGGGTTTAATCCAGATTTGGGAGTATGGAGTCCATATCACATGGCATATTACTCAATAATTGAAGCAGTAACAAAGCTAGCAGCTGTTGGTGGAG
The DNA here is from genome assembly GCA_017383505.1 of Clostridium sp. Taxonomy (GTDB): domain Bacteria; phylum Bacillota; class Clostridia; order Clostridiales; family Clostridiaceae; genus Clostridium. Next base: position 127 of record JAFNXG010000194.1, on the reverse strand, counting down.
ATTATAGAAAAGCAAGATTAACCCTTCAAGAATACTTTGAGAAATTAGGAAAGAATCCTAAAAAGTGGGGTAAACCATTTGCAGCATTACTTGGAGCATATCAAGCACAAGTTGATTTAGGAATACC
>JAFNXG010000027.1 GCA_017383505.1 Clostridium sp. | reverse complement strand
TCTTTATCTATTCCAAATAAGTAAAGATAACTTTCTTTTACTCTTTTCTCTGTTATCTTCTCTAAAGCATCCTTATAATATTTAAGTTGAGCTCTATATCTTTCAATTATCTCATCAACTTTTTCTTCTTCAACATAATCAGTCTTATAGTCTAAAAGAACTATTCCATCCTCTTCTTCAAAGAAACAATCTATTATACCTTGAAGTCTAATCTTTTCATCTACATAAACATCTTTATTTAATTCCGGCTTATACTCCACACTACTTAATTCAGTGAAGAAAGGTAACTCTCTACTTACTAATCTTTCATCCTTATAAGCTTTTAATAATCTCTTTCCTAAATTGCTATTAAAAAAATTATATATTTTCTTATACCAAACAGTTGAAGCTTCCTTTTCAGTTAACGAATTATCTAATACCATTTCCTCTATTTGAGCTTTAATTTCGCTAATTGTACTAACTCTATCATAATTTAGTCTTTGCATAACATAGTGAATTACAGTACCTCTTTCAGCTGCAGATAATCCCTTTTCTTCTTTTAAAAATTTTGGCTTTAAAACTTCTTTTTCTTTAAATACTTCTACAGTATCATGTATTTCATCACCATAAGTAAATTCTTTTTTCTTTAAATCAGAAACAGAAATATTACTTGGTAGCATTGCACCTTCTATAAATTTATATTTATAATCAAGTCTTCTGCTTATTTCTTTATCTACAACAACATTTTTAGAAGTTATAAACATGCTCTCATCTTCAACTTTATCCACAGTCTCTAAATTTTTATCCACTGTTAATAACTCTTTTGTCCAGAACTTAATATCCCATTTTGAAAAGTCACTTGTTATTAACTCTCTAGTAGCACCCGTTACCCCTCTAAGTTTTTCTCCACAGGTATGTTTACACATAGCCATAGCAATCCAATCTAAATATGATTTACCTTTTAATACTTCAGAAGGTAATACTATACTCTCATCTAAGGATGCTGATGATATCCATCCACTAATTGATTTTTCTAAATTACTACTAGCTCCAGTTATTATCAGCTTTTCTTTTGCTCTAGTAAATGCAACATAAAGTATTCTCATCTCTTCAGATAAAGTTTCTAATCTTATTCTCTTCTTTATCGCCTCTTTTGCTAAAGTTGAATATGAATTTCTAGTTTCTAAGTTAACAAAATTAGGTCCAAATCCTAATTCTTCATGATATAAAATAGAATTTGATAAATCCATTAAATTAAATTGTTTCCCCATTCCACTAGTAAATACTACTGGGAATTCAAGTCCTTTACTTTTATGAATACTCATAATTCTTACTACGTCTTCATTTTCTCCTAATACCTTTGCACTTCCCATATCTCCAGAAGACTTTCTAAGCTTATTAATAAAGTTTATAAAATTAAATAACCCCTTAAAACTTGTGCTTTCATATTGTTTTGCTCTTTGGAAAAGAATTTTTAAATTTGCTTGCCTTAGCTTCCCATTAGGCATTGCTCCAACATATCCATAAAAAGCAGTATCCATATATAGATACCAAATGAATTCATCTATTGGAGTATAAATTGCTCTTTCTCTCCATTTTGATAAATCATCTATAAATTTACTACATTTAAACTTTAACTCTTCATTGATTTCATGTATACCTTCAGAAACTTCTTTTATTAATTCATAGAAATATAAATCTTTATTTAATAATCTTAAATCACTTAATTCTTCAGCAGTAAATCCACATATAGGTGATCTTAAAGTTGCTATCATAGGTACATCTTGAAGTGGATTATCTATTATCTTAAGTAAAGACATTATAGTTCTAATTTCAATAGATTCAAAATATCCACTACCAGTATCAGCATATACAGGAATACCTTCTGAACCTAATTCATCTAAAAATATTTCTGCCCAATTCTTTGTTGCCCTTAAAAGAATGACTATATCTTTATATTTAACATCCCTATATTCTTTAGTATCTTTATCAAATACTTTAAATCTTTTACCATCTTTAATTTCAAATAATTCTTTTATTCTTTTAGCAACTATTTTAGCTTCTAGAGTTATTCCGTCAATATCTTCTTCCTCTTCTTTAGCTATCTCATCATCATCATCAAAAGAATCTTCAACTTTTTCTTTAATAATTCCTGACTTATCTAATATATGAAGCTCTATTTCTCCACCAACTATTGATTCATCATCATTAACTTCCTCAAAACTAGCGCCTAAATTTAAAGCCTCTTCATCCGTATATTCAAGTTCTCCAACAGTTTGAGACATAACCATTTTAAATATATAGTTAACTCCTTCTATAACCTCTTCCCTACTTCTAAAATTCTTATATAATTGAATTTTCCTATCATTACTACCTTCTTCTAATGAGTATCTATTATACTTATCTAAAAATAACTCTGGTTTTGCCTGTCTAAATCTATATATACTTTGTTTAACGTCTCCAACCATAAACACATTAGATTCTTCAAATCTTCTTCTTGAAACTAAGTCTATTATAGTTTCTTGAACATTATTAGAATCTTGATATTCATCAACTAAAACCTCATCAAAAAACTCCATAAAATGTTCAGCAATCTTAGAAGGGATTATATTATTGTTTTCATCTCTATCTATTAATATTTTTAAACAAAGATGTTCTAAGTCGTTAAAATCTAATATATTTTTCTCTCTTTTCTTTTCATTGAATCTTTTAGAAAACTCAAGTGTCACAGATGCTAAACTCTTCATAAAAGGATATACACCTATTATTCCGTCTAAAGCCTCTTGTGGAGTAAATTCAAATGTACTTTCTATTAAAGATTTAATCTTTTTCTTTACAGAATCTCTTATGCTTTTAACTGTGTTTTGAGCATTTTCATCTGAAACTTGGTTCTTCTTTACTGTCTTTAACTTAATAAATGTAATAGAGTTTAATGCAATATATATACTATTTAGATTTTCATTTAAACTTGCATATGCTCTTTCTAAATAATCATAATCACTATTAAAAGCTTCTAAATAAGGTTCTAATCCATCAGTATCATTTATAATATTAATAGCCTTTTTGTACATATTTAAAAATCCTTCTAATTCCACTCGTAAGCTATCTTTTAAAACTTTTACCCATGGACTTTTATCAAGATCATCAATTGTACTTATATTAAAATCTTCAGCCTTTTCTACTAACCATTGCTCTGGCCAAGGTCCACTCATAGAAAATCTATATAGTGAAAGTATCATTTCTTTTAGTTTTAAATCATCCTTAGAACCACTATATGCCTCAATTAAATCTTTAAACTCTTCATTATCTTCTTCATAATATTCTTCAAAAAGTTCTTCAAGTATTTCATTCTTTATTAAGGTTGCCTCTGTCTCATCTCCTATTCTAAAACTAGGATCTAAATCTATAGTATAAAAATAATTCTTAATTACATCTAAGCAAAAAGAATGCATAGTAGTTATATTAGCTCTACTCAATAAAGTAAGCTGCCTTTGAAGATTTTTAGAGTTAGGACTTTTCTCTAAGGCTTTTGATATAGCTGCTGCTATTCTCTCTCTCATTTCCGATGCTGCTGCACTAGTAAAGGTAACAACTAAAAGTTTATCAATATCTACTGGATTTTCTTCATCTGTTATTATTCTTATAATTCTTTCAACTAAAACAGCTGTTTTTCCTGAACCTGCAGCAGCTGCTACTAGTAAATTACATCTTCTTGTCTTTATAGCTTGAAGCTGTTCATTAGTCCATTTAGTAGCTCCCATATCTATTCACCTTCCTCCACATTTACTTTATTGCTCATTGCACTCCATAAATCATCTTTTTTCTTTTTTAATATTATTTTATATTTATTATCTTTTATTGAAGTATCAAATTGACATATTGATGAATAATCACAGTAATCACAATATGTTACTTTTGATGATTTACATGGTTCTATTTTAACCTCACCACTAAGCATTTCTTCACATATTTCAATCATTTTATCATTAACATATTTTCTTAATAATTCAAACTGTGATTCTGTTACTACAGAACTAGTACTTGTAAAATCTCCATCCTTTTTAAATGCGGCTGGAATTATAAGTGAATATGTTTCCATATCTCTATCCATTGCCTTAACAAGTTCAACATTTTTTAATAACAATCCATCCATCTTAAGCTTTTTTAAGACTTCAACTTGAATTTCTTCCTCTGTTAAAGCTTTCTTTGACTTAATTATTGGATTATCAATTTTAAAGTATAATATTCCACCAGGCATACATTGAGTTTTTAAAATTTGCTCAGAGTTCTTAAGTATTGCATCTAAATAAACTAATAATTGTATTTGAAGGCCATAATATAATTCATTTAAATCAAAACTCTTAGATCCTGATTTATAATCAACAATTCTTATATATGTTTCTCCATTTAAATCAACCTTGTCAATTCTATCTACTCTACCTTTTAAATAAACCGTTTCCTTAGAAGGTAGTTCTAATTTAATTGGATCTGAATCCTTAAAATCTCCAAAATCAAACTCGCTCTTAAATATATCAAATTCACCTTTTCTCATTTGTTCTGATATTATGGTTACTGACTTAGTTATAGTCTTTTTAAATCTCTCAGAAAAATATTGATATTTTTTATTACTATTTAATATTGAATTAGTATCATTCTTTAATTTAGCATTAACTAATTCATTTACTATTTCGCTACATTTTTCTTTAGTTAAATCTCCCCATAATATTTGTTCTTTTTTTATTTTATTAGTAAATTGATCTAATATATCATGCATAAATGAACCTAAATCTGGTGCAGTAAACTCATATACTTTTCTATCCTTAGCTTTTAATCCATATTGAACATAATAACTAAAAGGACACTGAGCATACTTTTCTATTCTTGAAACGCTAAATATTAATCTACCATTATCATTACTATAGAGCTTCTTTATTTTATTCCTTGGTATTTTTTCAATTAAATTAGTATAATTTAATCCATTAAATATAATTTTAGTTTTATCTTTAAACTCTTCATTTTCTTCAAACCATTTGAAAGTCTCTACCCAATAAGGCTCTATTTCTTCTTTTTCATATTCTCTTCTTAAAGCTTCAATAAGTTCATTAAATGTAGGTGTTGGTGCAGTTATATTATGATATTTATCATTAAATAAGTTATTATTAAATATTTCACTTTCTTCTTTTAATCTTGGTAATACCTTTTTTAATCTAGGTATTATTATTGATGGTCTTAAAGACTTCCCTTCAAAGTCTGCCATAGGATAAGTAATCATTAGATAGTTTGAGGGTATTGTTAATGCTGTATAAACCATAAATTGTTCCTCAAAAACTCTACTTCTAGTATCACTTGCAAGCTCTATTCCCATAGATTTAAGCTCTATTCTATCCTCATCAGATAATATTCCCTCTTCCTTATTAGCAGAAGGTAATACTCCATCATTAGCTCCTACTATATACAATGCTTTTACATCTCTTCCCTTTACTCTAGCAATATCACCTATATTTACTTGATCTAGCGACATAGGTATTACACCTATTTCTTTTTCTTCAAACCCAGATATTAATATCTTAGAAAATGTTTTTAAATCAACTTCTTTATCACCTAATACTTCAACTGCTTGGTCTAACATATCCATAACTATAGATGGTACTTGTGTATATTCTTTAATCTTATCCTGCATTCCTTTATTATTAAAATTCTCAAGCCATTTATCCATAGTTTCAAAAGCATTTATTTCTAATAAAAACTCATATAAAGCTGTACAATATTTTCTTACTGTAACATCACCTTTTATTTTATTATATAAATTAATTATAGGTCTTCTTACTTCTTCCATGTACTCAAATATTTCAATTTCTTCTTGTGTTAGTTCTTCACTCTGAGAAACTAATAAATCCCTAGTCCACTTATACCCCTTAATTCCATTAGCTAAAATATAATTTTCTAACTTATCAATAAAACTTGACTCTAATGTTATAAGACCACTTTTTACATACTTAAATACGCTTTCATATGACCAATTAGTAATTAATATCTCTAAAGTAGATATTATTAATACTACTAATGGATTGCTTAATACTTCTCTTTTTTTATCTAAAAAATAAGGAATATTATATTCATTAAATATTACTGAAGTAATTTTATCGTAACTATCTATTTCCCTGCATACAACTGCAATATCCTTATATCTATAACCCTCATCTCTAACAAGCCTTAAGATATCTTGAGCAATCCACTCTATTTCTGAATAGTTATTATTAGCCTTATATAATCTTATATCTTTACATTTATCCTTATATATCTTAAAGGGAAAGTTAAAGAAATATTTTTCTATATGACTTAATTCTTTACTATTCCTAAATCTATAGATATCTTTTTTATTTAAATTAACAGGTTCTTTATACGAAATATTATTTTCTTGCATCATTTTTAGAATTCTGTTCTCAGTATTTTTTATTACATCAAATATATCTGTTTCACCTTCAGTAAATCCTATTTCACCATCACTACATAAAGTTATATTTACATTTTTACACTGCTTAGCTAATGTTTTTAAAACTTCTAATTGTTGTGGAGTAAAAGTAGTAAACTCATCTATCCAAATTTCTGCATTTTTATATAGTTCACATTCTCTTAATTTTTTAGCTAAAATAGTTAGTATATCATCAGAATCTATATAACCTTTATGCAGATTTTCATTAAATGTTTCATAAATAGAAGCTAAGTCATTAATCTTTTCCTTTAATTCTTTACTCCCTATCTGAGTTTCTTTTTCTTTTAATATTTCCTCGGAAATATTATATTTTTTAAATTCAGTGATTGATTTTGAAACTATTCCAATAAATCCTTGTTGCTTACTTATCCTATTAAAATATTGAAGTTCTTCACCTTTATCCTTTAGCAGTTTATAAATAAGCATATTTTTTCCTGAGTCTTGTATTACATCAATAGCTCTTCCACCACATTTATCAAAAACTCTTGTAGCCATTCTTTTAAAACTTAAAACCTCAGCTCTAAGTAATGCCTTTTCCCCTATATACTCTATTAACTTTTTTTCAGTTTGAAATGTATATTGGTCTGGAACTAGCATTATTAGCTTATTATTTTCATCATTATTTAATTTCTTCTTTATCTGGTTTAAACAATAATAACTTTTTCCAGCTCCGGCTCTTCCAAAAATAAATCTAATTCCCATATACAACTCCTTATCTTTAAATCTTTATAAATATATTAAAATTGCATCTTAATTCTTAATTATAAGTATATCTTCTTTTACTGTTTTTAGGCATACTTTTCTAATAAGTTACTGTATCCTTTTATATAAATATAAAATAAAGCTATAATACATAAAATAATTTTTATGTATTATAGCTTGTACAAAATCTTTATTATTTTTCAGTTATAGCTAAAGCTGCAGCACCTAATACTCCTGCTTTTCCTCCTAATACAGCTTTTTCAACTGTACAGTTTTCAACGAATGTAGACATACATCTTTCAGCAACAACGTCTCTTATAGTTTCAATAACTATATCTCCACCATTAACTACACCACCACCGATAACAACTTTTTCTGGATCAAAGTTTGTTATTGTATTAGCTACAGCTATTCCAAGATAAGTTAATGAAGTTTCTAATATATTTTTAGCAACTCTATCTCCATTTGCAGCTTCCTTAAATACTTCTTTAGCTGTAACATTATCATAATTCTTTAATGAAGTAGTAACGTTTGTTAATACAGCTTCTTTAGCTCTCTTACCTATAGCAGTTCCTGATCCTAATGCTTCTGCGCAACCAACATTTCCACATCCACATCTTGGACCTTCTGTTGATACAGTCATATGTCCAACTTCTAAAGCATTTCCTGTTGCTCCTCTAAATAGTCTTCCATTTAAAACAGCACCACCACCGATACCTGTACTAGCTGTAATAAATACCATATTATCAGTACCTTTTCCTGCACCAAACATAAACTCGCCTAAAGTTGCAACATTTGCATCATTATCTAAGTAAGTTGGTAAGTCATAAGTTTCTTTTATAGTTCTTACTATTGCAAAGTTTTTGAATGGTAAATTTGCAGTTTCTAATATTACTCCATTTTTAACATCTAATGGCCCTGGTGAACCGATTCCAATTGATTTTATTAAATCCTTATCAGTTCCATCTATAACATAATTAATAGTATCTAATATTCTTCCCATAACAGCTTCTTCGCCTTCATGAGCTAAAGTTTCAACTGTTTTTTCTTTTTTAATATTTCCTTCTAAATCTACTAAAGCTGTGTATATTTTAGTACCACCTAAATCAACACCAACAACGTATTTCTTGTCCATCTTTTACCTCCCGAATAAGCATAAATTTTTACCACATAAAAAGTATACCATAATAAATAATACGTTTACAATTATTTATTATGTAAAATCTTGAGCTTAAATATAATGGCTATTTTTAAATGCAAAAAAAAAGCACCTAATAAATTAGATGCTTTTGGCGGAGAACAAGGGATTCGAACCCTCGCACCAGTTTTATCCAGCCTACTCCCTTAGCAGGGGAGCCTCTTTAGCCACTTGAGTAATTCTCCACTTATGGCGGAGAGACAGGGATTCGAACCCTGGGTA